>JBBRHB010000496.1:0-4343 GCA_038223355.1 Chloroflexales bacterium | reverse complement strand
GTAGCGCCCGTCGTCGCCGAAACGTGAGAGCGCACGTGGCTGGTCGTGGTTCGAGAGGTACAGGCTATTCCAACCTTTGCCCGCCAAGTCCTGCTGCCAGCGCGTCGTGATCTGCTTCAACTCTAGCAGATCCCAGGGCTTGAGATCCCACTTCGACGAGCCGCCGGGATCCTTGTCAAGCGACATATGCTCGAACTGGAACAGCATGTTCAGCGGACCAGTTTCTTCGTTGGTCAGGGCCACGGCATCTTTGGTCGTCACCATGGGTGTCTCGCCGACTGTGACGATATCATAGCGCGACAGCACCTCGTGCTTCATCTCCTGCAGAAACTCCAGCAAGCGCGGCCCTTGGATGTAATACTCATGACCAGACTGGTAACGGTAGGGTGTAACCACGGGTGCGTCAGGCAATCCCGCAACTTTCGAGATCATGTTAATGACGTCTATGCGAAAGCCATCGACGCCCTTTTGCAGCCACCAGTCCATCATCTCATAGACGGTAGTTCGCAACTGCGGGTTTTCCCAGTTAAGGTCGGGCTGCTTCTTGGAGAAGAGATGCAGAAAGTACTCGCCGGTCAACTCGTCATACTGCCAAGCCGAGCCACTGAACGAGGAAGCCCAGTTGTTGGGCTCGTGACCATTCTTGCCGGGGCGCCAGATATAGAAATCACGATAGGGATTGTCCTTGGATTGGCGTGATGCTTGAAACCAGGGGTGCTCATCCGAAGTATGATTGACCACGAGGTCCATAACCAGCTTGATGCTACGCCGGTGCATCTCGGCGAGCAGCAAATCCCAGTCTGCCATGGTACCGAATTCGTCCATGATAGCGCGATAGTCGCTAATGTCATAGCCATTGTCATCATTGGGGGACTTGTAGACCGGCGAAAGCCAGACAATATTAATGCCGAGTTGCTGGAGGTAATCAAGTTTCCCGATGATGCCGCGTATGTCACCGATGCCGTCGCCATTACTGTCGTAAAAGCTACGGGGATAAATCTGGTAGACGACGCTTTCTTTCCACCACGTTCTATTCATATTAAAAGCTCCTCCTGATGCACACTCGAGGCAGGATTATACTATACGCCTTAAGCGTAGTATGCCGAACATACGTGCCGCACCATGGCGACGACGAACTGACAATATGCGTCATAAAACGCACTGGTCCACTTCTTGCAAACTATCGCGCAGAAGTGATTTGCACTATTAAGGAGGGGACCAGAGCGTGAAACATATGAAGTATTTAGCCGTGGGAGCGTTGGTGTTGCTGGCGGCGTGTGGTCCGGCGCAAGCAGGTCAAACGGCGAGTGATGCTGCTTCGGCCATTGCATCAGCGGTTCCGAGCGCCGATCAGACCACCGGGGCTGCGGCCGCGGCAGTTGCTTCCGCGCTACCGGCAGGAGCCGCTGAAACGGCGGCCGCGGCCGCAGCCGCAATTGCTTCTGCGATACCGGCAGACGCGGGTCAGACGATGGTGGCGATGGCTAATGATCCGACGTTGCAAGCCCTGGCCAATGAGGCGTTGACAACGATCCAAGGGCTCGTACCTTCCGATCTCAAGCTGAATAAAAGCCAGTCGTTAGTATTAGGTACGACGAAGCAGGTCGCGGATGTGACCGACTACAAGTGGATCATTACGGACGTGCCGGCCGGTGCTGAAAGTGTGCGCGGCAAGCAGATCGCGGAGAACTCAAACGGCAAGCTGACGGTCGATCCGGCCGACTATGCCAAGTACTTCCCGGTCGCCGGCAACTATAACGTCGATCTAGAGTTGACGTATAGCAGCGGCAAGAAAGAAATCGCGAAGATTCCGATCACAGTACCGTAAGCTACACCTTCACTTGCGAACAAGTGCCTGCCACATTACGATGAAGCAGGCACTTTTTTTGCTTCGCATCACCACTGGATGCTTGCCGCACCACTACCCCCGGTTTGGAAATCAAGATAGCGGCTGCTGCCAATATGCGTACGGGTAGCCGTAACCGATTCGCCGTTGACAGTAAGCGTTGCACTGTCGGGCGCAGTATCTGGAAGCAGCAGGTGTAAGAGGACGTGATCACCGCTGCCCGTCCAGTTCAGCTGGAGACTGTAAGCATCTCGGCTCCAGTGATACTGCATGTAGCCACCTGATGCACCGTAGCGCACAGTCACTTGAGCGTCATGTACATCGTCTGCGGCGCTCCAGCGCGGTGCAAGGGTGGCGCTTTGGAACAATGTCGCATCATCCTGAAGCCCGGCTACGCCTTCGATCAGTGCTGCTAGCATGGCAGATGAGCCCCTGCCATATGTTGATAGTGTGTCTGGGCCCGAGATACCTGGCTGGCCGATCGGGTGATACCACAGATACGAACCGCCGGTACCATTGATCAAGCTGTAATAACGCTGCAAAATATCAAGACCATAGCGCTCATAGCCATGGGCGAGTGCGCCGCGGGCCAGTTCACCACCGACCAGCGGCATGATGCCACCGTTGACATATTCACCGACCTGACGACCCCAACCATCCATCGTGCTTAAACTCCCGGTGGGAAAGGGTGGATCGATGCTATACCATTCGGCAAAGGTCGTACCGCGCTGTTGGTAGCGCCGCTGATACTCCTCGATAATTGCCCGGGCTTGCCCCTCGGTCAGTACATCACGGTTCAGGGCGTACGCGTTCGACAGCGATAGTTGGCGTGCCTCATCCACGCCCGGCACAGCAACGGGCACTAGATGGATCATGTGGCGAAAGAATGAGCCGTTCCAGGCCAGGGCGATAAGCCGGTCCATGATGCCACCCGCCTCCCCCTGCCAGTAGGTCGCACGGTCGGGATTACCCAGGTGATCGTACATTAGGGCGAGCAATTCCATGCAATGAGCGTAGCCCGTATTATCACCATGGAAGATGCTCCATTTCGTGTCTTGATCGATCCAATGGCGCGGTGCAGGCTTGCCATCTGGCGAGGTGGTCGGCGGTCCGTATTCGAAGTCCCAGGTATCAACAGTAAACGGGCGCTTCACCAGTTGGTGCACGCTGTCCCAGCGCTGTGGCGAGTTCTGGATATAGGCGAGGCCACGCTCCATAGCATCGAGTTGCTGCCGTAGCCAGTCGTCATCGCCGGTCGCCTGCCAGGCACGAAAGACCCCCTCGATAAAGAGATACTCATTATCGGCCTCCACCTGTGTGCGGTCATGGACTTCGCCCCACGGAAAGCTGGCCATATAGTCATCGAAGGCACCATCGGGGTGCTGGAAGCGCCGAAATTGGTCCAGCAACGAGCGCATATCGGGCTCCCAATAGGCATACCCTTTGCCCTGCTGGACATGGTCACGCAGCCAAAGTAGATTCGAGTCGGGGGAGCGATAGCCGCGGACTTTGTTCGGGCCAAAACTATATTCGGAAATATCGTGGTCCATAAAGCCTTTGACCAACGATAGCAGGCGGTCGAAGCGCGGCTGGCCGGTCGTGATGCCGGTGTGGGCATCGCTGCTGAAGACGCCGGGATGGACGTCCGCGATTTTGCCATCGATGATGATAGCTAGCCCGTGGGGACCTAGCGCGCCTAGTACGGACTGTGTCAGCACGGCTTGCCCATCATGAAATACCACTGTCTGCTGCCATGTACTGCCACGCCGGTCGCCAATCGTTATCTCCGCCGGCCCATTATAGCCCGCCGAACGTGCTTGGAGAAGCGCTTCACTCAGCGGGGCAAGTGTCGCGGTTGGACCGGTCACAGCGACCAGTTGAGTGGCAGCTTGGGCACTTGCCGGACGAAGCAGTGTGCCGACGCCCAAATGACTCAGTGCTTCGTCACCGAGCCGCCCCAGCACAACCGTCTGCGGGTCGACTTGCTCCATCCGCGCGCGCTCAAAGCGCTGCACCTGCATATTCGCACGTGGCTCGGCTTCGGCTAGGGGTAAACCGAAGATTGTAAGGCCACCATGCGTTTGCCAGTAATCCAGGAACGGTGGGCACAGATTATGACCCGTTTCCGCGTAGTAGCGACAACCGGCCTGTACCTCTGCCTTGCCTGCCAAGCCACCTTCTTCACTGCCCAGCAATCCCAGAGTCACCATGCTATCGGCGTTTAGTTCAAAGCGAGCACGCTCAAAATACTGCATGACGCGGCCTTCGAAGGGCAACGGTTCGGTCAGAGGCAGGCCAAAGATCGGTAAGCCGCCGTTCTGTTCCCAAAATTCCCGAAAGCTCCCGGTCAGCGTATGACCAGTCTCGGCAAAGGTCAGGAGGTCAGGTGGCGCGGTTGGCGTGGGACGGTTGGTAGGGGTTGTCTGAACACTGGTAGCTGCGGCAGTCGATGCTTGATCGACAGTAATACTGGCGGTGCCGGTAGCCACGGGCAAAG
>JBBRHB010000495.1:0-4348 GCA_038223355.1 Chloroflexales bacterium | reverse complement strand
ATGCGCTCGTGGCGCAGGCGGCGCCGGTGGAGCGCGGGAGTGGGTATGGCTTGTTTACGTTTGCCGGGGGCATGGGGGCGGCCCTGGCGCAGGGGGCAGGTGGCTGGCTATATGATCACGCCGGACGAGCGGTGCCATTCTTGATCGCGGGCGGATGCATGGCGTTGAGTGCGCTCGCTTGTCGCTACGTCAGTGCACCCTACAAACCGCCAGCAATCGTTCCACTCGACCAAATAGCACCGTTGTGAAGCGCTATGAGCGGAACCGCCCGGCGGTCCCCAATACACCGAAGAAGAAGACACAGAAAATGAGGGCCAGGATCACGAATAGGGCAATATGGATCCAGCCAATGACGATGCCAGCGGTTGCCAAGCCCTCGCCGGTTTCATGGCCATTCGAGGCGCGGATGCTGCGGCGCGCCTGGTAGCCGAGAATAATGCCGATGATCGAGCCGATCAGCGGCAGCAGAAAGTAGGAGAGGATGCTTAATACCAGTGACAATATGGCGGAGGTATTCACGACGGGGATGTAGCTGCCGCCGGGCATCACATAGGCCTGCGGCTGGACGGCCGGGTTTGTGCCAGAACTTTGCATAGATCCAGAGCCGTAGTTGGCACTGATGTCCGTGCCATAGCGGGGGTCGGGTGCCACACTGCTTGCCGGAGGACTGGTATAGGTCCGGGCGGAGCCGCTTGCAGTTGGGTCAGAATTTAAGGTCACGGTTTGACCGGTGGCAGGCTGCGCCGGCTGGGGCCGGAGCGGACTGCCACAGCGGAAACAAAAGCTGGCCCCTTCCTCGTTCTCGGCCCCACAGACAGGACATTTCATCGGCAGACCTCTTTAGGTAGATGAGAGGCCATGATACCAGATGATTGGGTCGCTTGCTCCATTGCTAGCAATAGCTGTTTTGGAACCCGTTCGAAGAGCGGTTTTGCGTGATAGCAAAGGGAAAAAGTATTTTGGACAATGCAATGGAGATCAAAGAAATTCATTGATATAAGCGCTTTGAGGCGACAAAAAAGCAATGAAAGATCAATGCAATAGCAATGATTTAACAACAGGAACAATGGGAACAATAGGCTGAATGGAGGGGTGGGCCGGTAGGATGGTGAGTGGGTGGGCTGTGATTGATGAGTGCGCATGGGGAGTAGTATAGCACATTGGTTCTAGATACTGGGTGACGAGATGATGACAGTGTTGACAAAAGACGCTTGCACGGACGTCACATCTGGTGGGGAATATTAGACGTCTGTTAGAGCTCTATGCGATGATATCTGGGAAGACGTAGTTTGTAGTGGAATGAAGCTTGCAGCGATAGCCTTGATGCAGGAGGAACTGCGATGAAACATACGCTTGTGCTGGGGGCCTCGGTGGGGTGCGAGGAGCGCCATTTTGGGAAATTGACGCGCATCGTTGTTGAGAACGGGGTGGCTAATCAGATCGTGGTGAATCCGGGTTTATTGAGTGGGCCGGAGCGCGTCGTGCCAATCAGTGATTTGAGTGCGTCAACGGCTGAGGAGATTACGCTGACATGCGAGGAGGCGGAATGGAAGGCGTATGGGGCGTACAAAATGACGACCCATACGATGGAACAGCCTTCTGCACCCGAGGAGTTGCCACTGGGATCGGCGCCGGGTCTGAATGCGGGGCTCGCTGAGTCTTCGGTGATCGATGTAACGACGACGACACGAACGGTACCCGAGACGGCGGTGGAGTTATCCAGTAATACGAAGGTGGGTGACGACGGTACATTCCATGGCTTGGTGATCGATACCGGGATGCCGCTGGCGGTTTTGGTTGGTGATCAGTCGATTCCATTTGCCGAGGTCAGCGAACTCGATAGTGACCAGATTCGATTGGGGGGCAAGGCAGCGGCACTGCCATCGGCGGATCAGCCGACGCATGTGACGAACCAGCCGTAGCATATGCTGCGCATAGCGCGTCCGCTGTTTGATCGCATGTGTGACCACGCCCGGCGCGGTGGTGAGCACGAAGTATGCGGCGTGCTGGTCGGGGCACTCGGGGAGCAGTGCGTCGGGCAAGTTGTGGCCGGTCGTAATGTGGCGACCGACCCGGCGCACCGTTTTACGCTTGATGCGGCAACCTTGCTGCGGGCTGACCGCGAGGCCCGGGCACAAGGTTGGGAAATCGTCGGGTTTTACCATAGCCATCCAAACCAGCCTGCCTTTCCTTCCCCAACTGATCGGGTTATGATGTGGGCGGACGTGCCGAGCCTGATTATCGCAGTACGTCGTTACGGTGTGACGGCGTGCGGCTGGCAGCAGCGTGGGGCGAAGTTGTGGCCTTGTTTGCTGCGCATTGAGGCAGAGCCCCGTGAGGCAGAATGAATGTTTTGGTCGTTGGGAGCGGTGGGCGGGAGCACGCACTGGCCTGGAAATTGCGCCAATCGCCGCGCGTCGATAAGCTACTGATTGCGCCGGGTAATCCGGGGACGGCGACGCTTGGAGAAAATCTGGCCGTGGCCGCCGATGATGTCGCCGGCATGGTCGCGCTTGCACGGGATCAGATGGTCGATTTGGTCGTCGTTGGACCGGAGGGGGCCCTGGAAGCGGGGCTGGCCGACGCGCTGGCGGTGGCGAGGATTGGCTGCTTTGGTCCGACGAAGGCGGCGGCACGGATCGAGTCGAGTAAGGTTTTTAGTAAGCAACTGATGCAGCGTGCCGGCATTCCCACCGCCGACTTCCGCAGCTTTCGGACGCCCGAGGCGGCGCATGCTTTCCTGCGAAACGAGCCGTGGGACCGGTGGCGGGTGGTCAAGCTGGATGGCCTGGCAGCGGGCAAAGGTGTGGTGGTGGCGCAAAGCGCGGAGGAGCTGCATGGCGCAATTGATAGTTTAGGCAGTTCAGGCATGCCGTTGCTTTTGGAGGAGCCCCTGAGCGGCGAGGAACTGTCGCTGCTGGCGCTATGCGACGGCCAGAAGGCGGTATCACTTTTGCTGGCGCAGGATCATAAACGGTTGTTGGATGGTGATCGGGGACCTAATACCGGGGGTATGGGGGCGTATACGCCGCTACCGCAGGTTGACCCGGCGCTCATCGAGGAATTGCAAGGACGCATTTTTGAGCCGGCACTGCGCGCGCTGGTGGCAGAGGGGTCACCGTTGGTAGGCGTATTGTACGCCGGGCTGATGTTGACAGCTGCAGGTGTGCAGGTGCTTGAGTTTAACGCACGCTTTGGCGATCCTGAAGCACAAGTGCTGCTGCCACTGCTTGACAGTGACTTGCTTGAGATCATGGTGGCGTGTGTTGAGGGACGGCTGCATGATGACATATTGCACTGGCATCCTGGCGCTGCGTTGGGGGTGGTACTGGCGGCAGCGGGTTATCCCGAAGCGCCGCATAGAGGAGATCGGATCGATTTGCCGGTGGCGATAGGCGATAGTCTGATCTTTCATGGGGGCACAGCAGTCGTAGGCGAGGAACTCGTGACCGCTGGGGGACGGGTGCTAACGGTCGTCGGTCAAGCACCAACGCTGGCCGAGGCAGCCGAGCGCGCTTATGCGCTGGCGGGACAGGTTGAGTTCGCGGGCAAACAGATGCGAAGCGATATCGGCCGGCGGGGCCTAGCGGCGGGGCAAGGCTAAAGATGATTGGCCGAACGTTCCGGGTGGTGGTGCTCGTTTCCGGCGGTGGGTCGAATTTGCAGGCGTTGTTAGACGATCAGACAGCCTATGAGGTGGTGGCAGTTGTGGCAGACAGAGCCACGGCGGGGGGCATCGAACGCGGTTTGCGGGCGAATGTCGCTACTGTGGCTCTGCCACTGCGGCGACCAAAGGATAGCGAGTCACGACAGGCCTGGGAGAAGGTCGTCACAAGCATCATATCGGCTTTCAAGCCCGATCTGATCGTGATGGCGGGCTGGATGCGGATTATGTCGGCCCAATTCGTCGCGCCGTTTGCTGAGCGTATGATTAACCAGCATCCGGCATTACTGCCGAGCGATGGCGCGCCGACGGTGCGACTGCCGGATGGGAGGGTCATACCAGCTATTCGTGGAGCCCATGCAGTCCGCGATGCGCTGGTACTGGGCCTACCGGTAACCGGCTGTACGATCCACCGCGTGACAGCCGAGGTTGATGCCGGTCCGGTGCTTGGTCAGGTTATGGTTCCGATCCTGGCCGGTGATACCGAAGCAAGCTTGCACGAACGGATCAAGCAGGTTGAGCGACCATTGATTGTCCAGGTTGTCCGGCAGCTTGCGCGTGAGAGCGAAGCTATGTAGCGATTTTTGCTTTTGTGGCCCGTTCCTTGCCAACTTGTCTGCAGACGCCATGCGAAAGGAGCGTTTGAGTCGAGACCGGAAGGACAGGGCACCCGTTTATGGAGCA
>JBBRHB010000494.1:0-4351 GCA_038223355.1 Chloroflexales bacterium | reverse complement strand
TATTTCGCTGGGTGATGGTTATTGGGGTGTGCCGGCCGGGAACTTTAACGCGTGGCTGTACGTGGCACTGGGCTTTTCGCTCGTGACGCGCTGGGCGAGGGGACGCCAAAGGGGACGGACAGTGTGGCAGGCGGTCGCGCCGGTGCTTGCTTTCCTGGTCTTGCTGGGCGGAATAACGTTGTTTGATGGTCTGGTTTCCTTGCTGTATCCGCCGACGGCCGGCGATAAGGGCATGCAGATCTTTGCTGGCACGCTCGCTTTGTTTGCGCTCGTCACGGGTTGGGCGACGTTGCGGTATGGGCTGAAGCTGCGGCGCGGGCTCGATGTACTACCAACGCTTACTCGTTGGTTGATGCATGGCTACTTTGGTTTATGGTTGATCGTTTGGCTGCTAGTACCACGTACCCGACTGGCGGGTATGGATCTACCGCCTTTTTTGATTGGCGTAGCGCTCGCCTTAGTAGTCGTGGAGGCGAGCCTAGTGATGCTGGTTATGCCTTGGCGTAGCATCGGAGCGAGATCATGGCGTTAACGGGACAAGTTGTGCTGGTAACCGGTGCGAGCCGGGGGCTGGGCCGCTCAATTGCGTTGGCTTTAGCAGAAGAGGATGCGCAAGTGGTGCTGGTAGCGCGCGATGGTCAGATGCTCAATCGGGTAGCGACCGAAATTGAGGCCATTGGGCGTGATGCGCTGGTGGTGTGCTGTGACGTTCGCGATCCGGCACAAGTCACGGACATGGTGGCGCGCTCGTTAGCAGAATTTCAGCAGATCGATACGGTTGTGAATAGTGCCGGTATTGGTTTGCGAAAACCCGCGCTGGAAACAACCGGCGAGGAGTGGGATGCCGTTTTCGATACGCTGGTAAAAGGCACTTTTCTGGTGACGCAGGCGGTACTGCCCGGCATGATTGCACGCAAGCGCGGCAATATTATTAATCTCGTCGCTCCGCTGGCACGAATTGAACTGCCCGGCTTCGCTGCGTATACCGCCGCTAAGTATGCGGTCGCTGGACTAACAAAGACGTTGGCCAAGGAGTTGCGACGCTATAGCATTAATGTGAATGGTTTGCATCCCGGCGGCTTTGCCAATACTGCGATGGTGCAGGGGGTCATGGGAAGTATGGCACAGGGCTTGCTTGATCCAGCAGTAATTACTCCAGCGGCGGTAGCTCTGGCAGGGCAGCCAGGTCGGGGCTTGACCGGTGACATTATTGATGCTGTGGACTGGAATACCGATCCAGGTTTAGGGGCGGGCCTCCAATGACGAAACGTCCCGCCAGCTTCCCTTCATAAAATCGGTTGGGGAAAAGGAAGCTCCTTCTACATCCAAAGCGCAAAACTGTGCGTAAATCGGGTATGAAGTTGTTGTGTTTTGTGTGTGAGACACAACCTAGAACCATTGCCTCGTCCCGCAGATGGTGGTGGAAAAGTGATGGCAGCAATGAATAGATATTCGCATGACGGAGATCCGCTCGATCCACACGCCGGCCCGCTATTGGCGGCCTGGGAAGCGCATGAGCCGGGCGATGAAGACGTTGCCTCGGGTGCTTTTTCACAAAAAGCTTGGGATGAGCCCGAAGCAGTTGAAGAAGATGCAACGCCGCTGGACGATGCTATTCAGTTGTACTTAAATGAGATTGGTCAAGTTGCGTTGCTAACTGCCGCGCAGGAAGTCAACCTGGCGCAGCGCATCGAAGCCGGCAAAGCGGCGCGGCTAGAGGTTGAGCAGGCGCAGTTCGCCGACGAGGTGGAACAGCGGGTGCTGGAGCAAACGATCGCCGACGGTTTACAAGCGCGCCAAGAGCTGATCCAAGCCAATTTGCGGCTGGTCGTTAGTGTCGCCAAGAAGTATATCGGCCACCAACTTTCATTTCTTGATCTGGTCCAAGAAGGGAACTTGGGGCTGATGCGGGCCGTCGAGAAGTTTGACTGGCGTAAAGGCAATCGATTTTCTACCTATGCGACATGGTGGATTCGCCAGTCGGTAAGTCGCTCCCTGGCAGAACATGGTCGTTTGATTCGGTTGCCAGTGCACCTGGGTGAAATGATCGGGCAGGTGCGGCGCACGATGCACCAGCTCGAGCAATCCCTTGAACGACCTGCTACCCACGAGGAGATCGCCACGGCGCTTGGAATCACGACTCGGAAGGTGAAGAGGCTGTTGACGGCAGCGGTCACGCCCCTGTCACTTGAGCAGCCAATCGGCCCCGATGGCGACACCTTTATCGGTGAAATGCTGGCGGATTCGGACGAGCATACGCCGGTCGAGCAAGCAACGCAGCATCTATTGTTTCAAGATATTCATGCAGCCTTACACACACTCCCGGAACGCGAGCGCAAAGTCTTGCAGCTGCGCTATGGATTGACGGATGGGAAGCGCCGCACGCTCGAAGAGGTCGGTGCAACGTTTGGCATCACCCGTGAACGCACGCGCCAGATAGAAGCCGAAGCGATGCGCCATCTGCGCGCGCCAGAATGGGAGCAGCGGCTAGTAGGCTACCTGGAGTAGCGGTGGCTATTTGGGGAAACATGCGGGTGGGAGCATAATGCTCTCGCCCGTCTTTGTTTAATTGAAGCCGTAAGTGAACTATGCTCTACGAGCGCATCCATCCCGGTGAATATGCCGAACTTCAGGCACAAATCGTAGCCATAGAGCAGGAGCCGTCGCTCCTGGCCGTAACGAATTTTGGCGCGCGCGAAGCAGCGCGGACCAAGCTCGTGCAGTGTGTCATCCAGCGGCTCGAATATTTGATCCGCCGAGCGGACAAAGGGGAGAAGAAACGGCTGCGAGCCCTGAAACGTCAAGCCTTGCGGAGCCAGAGTCTGCTGGAGGAGGTCAACGAGCAGTTCTTTGTGACCTTCCGGCAGCAGATCAGGGCGGGCGTGTATGCGAAGGTCGCCATGCGACAAAGGCTGCGCAGCTATGTTGAGCCGTGTGATCAGGAAGTGTGGAATGACCCGCCGCACTATGATGCGCTAGACACCTTCGTTGATGGCATACTCGGCATCTCCGGCCTGCCGCGTGCTCAGCGCCGGCCCGACCCGGAGATGGTGTACTATCAGCCTACGCCTGCGCGGATCGTGCTCGATATGATCGATCAGCTTGCGCTGTCTGCACAAGATGTTGCCTATGATCTCGGATCGGGGTTGGGACGGGTGGTGAACATCGTCGCGCTGGTGAGTGAAGCCCAAAGCGTTGGGGTCGAGTTCGAGCCGGCGTACGCGGCGCAGGCGGAAGCTTGTGCGCGGGAACTGGGCTTAACGCGGGCGCATTTCATCAACGCAGATGCGCGGGACGTCAACTATGGAGGCGGCACGGTATTCTTTCTGTATACTCCGTTCAAGGGCATTATTTTGCAGCGTGTGGTCGAGCTCCTACGTAACGAGGCGAGCAAGCGGCGCATCCGCGTTTGCACCTATGGACCGGGAACTCTTGATATGGCGCTGCAGGAGTGGCTCGTCAACGTCGATGATGACGAGCCCAATGTCGATCATGTCGCGATTTTCGAAAGTAGCTAGGCTGTGTTGGTGTGCGCATGTACGTCCGGCGCTACGTCACAATGGAGCGGTGCCGGTTGGTGCGCGTGGTCTACCCACGAGGGCTGCGTCGATCTCGACGGTCTCGGCATAGATCAGTCGGCCCGGCGCTAGGCTACGCATGGGCAGTGCTTCGCCACCCGGAATGATCGTTGTGTAGTTCGCCGCAACGTACTCGTACTCACGCACCAGCAGCCGGTATTCGCCCGGCTGTGGTGCGTCAGCGAAGCTTGCGCTGCCTGCCCAGAGCGCGAGGTAGGGGTGGTTCGGATAGCGCGTGTCCTGCTCCACGCTCACGCTCGCGACACTCCTGTCTACGTCTACCCAGC
This sequence comes from Chloroflexales bacterium, assembly GCA_038223355.1. Taxonomy (GTDB): domain Bacteria; phylum Chloroflexota; class Chloroflexia; order Chloroflexales; family Kallotenuaceae; genus JACDGP01. The sequence continues at coordinate 486 of JBBRHB010000494.1, read as the reverse complement.
CGAGGTCGCCGCCGACGGCTAGGTCGTGCCGTTGCACGGTCAGGCTGATCTGCGTTGGCGTCGTGGGCGGCTGCTGTGGGGGCAAGGCCGCGCCCGAGTAGCTGGGAGCCGGTCCGTTCGGCACCGGCCCTGCGACCGTCACGCGCAGGCGGCGTGGATGATAAGGATCGGCGGTGACCAGCAACGAGCGGCTGGGCGTGAGTTGGGCGAAATCGGCCAGGACGATGCGCGACAGCTTGGCGTCGGGCAGGGCGTAGGGCTGGTAGCGGGCCAGAGCCAGCCGGCTGAAGGGCTGGTAGGCATCCGTGCCAGTCTCGACCACGACCTCCGCGTACCAGAGTTGGCGGTCGGGGTCGAAGTTGACCTCATGACCGGCCACATCCACCAGGCCGCGGGTGTGGTTAAGCCCCCTCGGGGTCGGCTCCGCGAGGCTCACCCCCGCTTCATTGGTGGTATTTAAAGGAAAGTTCCACACGCCCGGCATTG
>JBBRHB010000493.1:0-4357 GCA_038223355.1 Chloroflexales bacterium | reverse complement strand
CTGTCGGTACCGTATGTGGCCGCCGAGCGCGAAGCGGATGCCCAGCTGTATGGCTTTCTGGAAGAGCGACTGGCAGGCGTTGATGATATTCGCACAAACGGAGGCGGAGCGTATGTGATGCGCCGCTACTTCGAGCGCGCCCGCGAGATATTGGTGCGGGGCCGCGCGGCGAGCATGATGAATATCCTTATCTGGTCAATGGCGATCGGAGTCTTCGCGCTAGGCTATGCACTGGTGCTGGCGCTGGGAGCTTACCTGTTCAGCAGACGGGAGGCGACACTCGGTACCGTCTTTTTGTTCTTTCAATATACCCAGATGCTGCGCCAGCCGTTGGAGCAACTGACCGAGCAGCTGCGTGATTTCCAGCGGGCTAGCGCCAGCATCGGGCGAATTGAAGAGCTACGCCACATCGCCACAACGATGGTCGATGGTTATGGCGCACCGATTTCAGCAGGCGCACTGGCAGTTGGCTTCGAGAAGGTTGTTTTTGGCTATGGTGAGCACGAGCCGGTGCTTAAGCAGGTGTCGTTTGAACTCGCACCCGGCAAGGTGCTGGGACTGCTGGGTCGGACCGGCAGCGGTAAAACAACGCTTACACGGTTGCTCTTTCGCCTGTACGACCCCCAAAGCGGCACGATCCGGTTGAATGATGTCGATCTCCGTAGCGCGCATCTAGCGGAGGTGCGGCAGCGGGTTGGGATCGTGACTCAGGATGTACAGCTTTTTAACGCCTCGGTACGCGATAATCTTTCTTTTTTTGATCGGTCGATCAGTGACGCGCGAATTCAGGCCGTGCTGGAGACCATTGGACTATGGAATTGGTGTCAGTCGCTGCCCGGGGGACTCGATAGTGAGCTTGCACCGGGCGGCGGTGGCGTGTCGGCGGGCGAGGCACAACTGCTGGCCTTCGCCCGCGTGTTTCTGCATGACCCGGGACTGGTGATCCTAGATGAAGCGTCATCACGACTTGACCCAGCGACCGAGCGGCTAATCGAGCGCGCCGTGGAGCAACTGCTGCGTGGTCGTACCGCCATTATCATCGCGCATCGCTTGCCGACGGTACAACGGGCCGACGAGATCATGATTTTAGAAGAAGGTCATATTCGTGAGTACGGGCTGCGGGAAAGCTTGGCCAACGATCCGGCCTCGCGCTTCGCAGAGTTGTTACAAACTGGTATGGAGGAGGTGCTGGTATGAAACCCTGGCGCGTAACCTGGAGCTTGATGCGCTTTCGTCCGGGCCTCTACAATGTAGGCAGTGGCCTATGGATTGCGTACCTAGCCTTGCCACTCCTGACCGGGCTGATCACGCGCGCTTTCTTCAATACCTTGAGCGGTGATGCACCGGCGCGCATCGGCGTATGGGGCTTGATCGGACTGCTGGTCGGCATCGAAGGGCTGCGGGTGATCGCATTCAGCATCTCGATGGTGGCATGGTCGGTCTTCTGGATCACTAGCCAGGTGCTGCTACGCACAAACCTCCTCCGATGGCTCATACAAGGACCCGGCACGCGGCAGTTGCCCGATTCAGCGGGCGAAGCCGTCAGTCGCTTTCGCGAAGATGTCCACGAGATGACGGTGTATCTCGACACCTGGGTCGACCTGGCTGGCGAGGGCTTGTTTACGCTGATCGGCCTAGCGATTATGATCCGGATCAATCCGGTGATTACCCTGGTCGTCTTTTTGCCATTGGTCGGGATTGTGGCAGCCACGCATGGGTTGACGAACTATATCCGGCGCTACCGCAAAAACAGCCGGGCCATGACGGGGCGCGTCACCGCCTTTATTGCCGAAATCTTTGGGGCGGTCCAGGCCATCAAGGTAGCATCGGCGGAAGAGCTGGTTATTAAGCACTTCGACCAATTGAACGCGCTACGGGGTAAAGCAGCCGTCCGAGATCGGCTGTTTTCGGAGTTGCTCGACTCGTTTAATGTTAATGCAGTCACGCTGGGGACCGGGCTGATCCTGTTGTTGTCCGCGCAGTCGATGCGAGCAGGCAGTTTTACCGTGGGCGATTTCACACTGTTCGTAAGCTACCTTAGCTCGGTTGCCGCGCTGCCACGGTGGATCGGGCGCCTGATCGCCCGCGCCAAGCACGCGCGCGTCTCGATCGATCGTATGGAGGAACTGATTCCAGATGCGCCGGCAGGAACACTCGCCCAGCACAGCCCCATTCATCTGACCGGCGATCTGCCAGCGGTGCCAATGGAGCAGCGGCTACCCACGGATCACCTTGAGGTGCTCAGCGTGTCAGGCCTGAGCTACCACTATCCCGCCGGAGGTCGCGGCATTGAGCAGATTGACCTCACCCTCCGGCGTGGATCGTTCACCGTGATCACCGGGCGTATCGGCGCGGGCAAAAGCACGCTCCTCCGCACACTGCTCGGCATCCTACCGCGTGATAGCGGAGAGATCCATTGGAACGGTGCGCCGGTCAGCGAGCCCGCTACTTTTTTCGTACCGCCGCGCAGTGCCTATACTGCTCAGGTACCGCGCCTATTCAGCGATACACTCCAAGACAATATTTTGATGGGCCAGGATCGGAGCGTCGAGGAGCTGCAGAGCGCCATCCGGATCGCCGTGCTGGAACAAGATGTGGTCGCGCTTGAAAAGGGCGTAACGACGCTGGTCGGGCCGCGTGGCGTTAAGCTATCGGGCGGGCAGATGCAGCGTACGGCTGCAGCGCGGATGTTCATTCGTGATCCCGAACTGCTGATCTTTGATGATCTTTCAAGCGCGCTCGACGTCGAGACGGAACGCATCTTATGGGAACGTGTTTTCGCACGTTCCGGCGCAACTTGCTTAGTCGTCTCCCATCGCCGCCCGGCGCTGCGACGCGCGGATCATATTATCTTGCTACGCGATGGGCGGATCGAGGCGGAAGGTACGCTTGATGAGTTGCTCCAAAACTCACAGGAGATGCGGCACCTGTGGCAAGGCGAGACCGTTGAAGAGGAGCCGCCGCGACAGGGCAATCGCATCTAATTGAGGGTGTCTAGAACACAGTGTCGGTGCTATCCTTCCCGACGTTGCGAAGGAGGCATGAAGAGGATGGATGGCTCGCACATCACCTTGCAGGAGCACTTTGCTGGCCGGCCTGACCCTCGGATGGACCGCACCAAGCGCCATCAGCTCCTCGATATCTTAGTGATTGCGCTGGACGGCAAAACGGTGCGACGCTCGCATGACCGCTCGAAGGGCAAAGCCGCCATCCATATGGTCAGGGCTGGGCCACCGCCAATCACCTCGTACTGGGCCAACTCAAGAAGGAGAAAAGTCGACGAAAGTTGGCATCAAGGCCAAGCGGCTCAAAGCTGGTTGGAGCGACGACTACCTCCTCAAGGTCTTAACTCAATAAGGTGGGATTGCTCTGCTACCCTGGTCCCGTATCAGTTTCTCCATCTGACCAAGCAGCGCTGCTGATGGGAGTTCGGGGTACAAACGGTTGGCCTCCGAAACGGCACTTTCCGGTCGGGCATTACCACCATCCGGCAGAGTGAAGCGCCACGGTTGACCAGCGGCAGTCGTGACATAGTTGAGGGTCGGAGCGAACCCGTTTAAGTCATGGACAAAAAATAGGTAGTTCATCCCTGCTTGCATAGGAACGAACTGATCTCCACCGGCATTCTCCGCCGCTTTTACTTTATCGATCTCCACTTGAGTCGTAGGGATTGCCACCGGCCTGTCCTGATCATAGAGAAACCCTTCCGCTTGGACCACATTCAAGGTGGCTGGACCGGTCCCTTTGAGATAGCGTTGCACCTCAAGATGATACACTTGGCCAAGGACAACTACCATCGGATCTGCTTGCGTGATGTCATTAGGCTTGCGGGCCATATTGATGACTTCGCCGGCATCACGAATCCGGCCAATGACAACGATTGGTGCTGTTGCGACAAGCTCCTCAAGCGAACGAACACTCTGTGCATCGCCTGATGATAGGTGGATAGCAGAGGGGGTAAGCTCTACAGTCGGACCGGTGGAAGCTATATTCGATTCTTGTGCTGTAGGTAATAATGTCGGGGTTGTGGCAGCGGCAAGCGAGGTGTTGATCGGTGAGACTTGAGTCATTATCCCTACTGGCGCACCACACGCAGTCAGGAGTAAGATCGACACTGCCGCACATAGAAACGCATAGCTCACGTAACTCTCCTTGATACCATCTAGAAACAAGACGTAATCCGCGAGCCAATCGTTCCACCCACGTGTATGCGGTCTCCTGCCACGACCGCGACGCCGTAGATCGGAAATGAGAGCAGATACGATAGCCGAGTCGTACCCCCGTATGCTCAGTTACTTCAGTTTTGCAAGGACTGCCCTTGCATTCGTGCGGCGTTGCCGCGTGAGGCTCCGTACGT
>JBBRHB010000492.1:0-4378 GCA_038223355.1 Chloroflexales bacterium | reverse complement strand
CATTCATCCGCGAGGTCGCGGCAATTGCATAGATCGATTCCATGTCGAACTTAACGGCGAAGCGATAGTCCTCGATGAATCTTTCAAAATTCCTGTGCGAACTCTCTGCTGTTCCAAGAGAGCGTGGATAATGATAGCCGTTATGCGTGCGCGCTTGGTTGACATAGGAGGCTCGACGCATGAGGGCTGGTTGCCGTTCACAGAGAACGACGCGAGCAAGGCCAAGCCGGCTTAGTTCGAGGGCAATAGCACAGCCGAAAAAACCGCCGCCGATCACGACCGCATCGGCGTGCGAGAGCGCGGTCATTTGGCATCCGCCGCAGCATGATCAGCATAAGTCCACAAAGCGTGGCAAATGTAGTTGAACACCGGCACGACAATCAGGATCACGAGTGTGATCAACAGATAGTGCACTTCAAAATAGTTTAGAATCACAGCGATAAAAAGGTTCAGCATTAGGCCAAGCATGACCACAACGACGAACCGCGAGAAGGTGCGCCCGCTCATCGGGGCGGAAAATGTCCAGAAAGTGTTTCCCAAATAGGAGATGAGCGTGCCCACGGCAAAAGCCGCGAACGCGCCGATGACGACGCTTTCTCTCAGCCCGTCTACGGCAAGCTTCATCGTCCCTGCATAACTTGCGCTGGAGACAATACCCACGATGAGAAAGCGAAGCGCGCTCATCCTCAAAAGTGAGGCCATGATGACGCTGGTAGAATACTTTATCATGAAAGTGGCTCACCACGGTTGAATTGTGAGCACTATCCGCGGGCAGCCCAATAATAGGTGCTCCATCGCTGCAAGGAAAGCGCGAACGCGATAAAGGCTAATGATTGTGGCAACGGAAGAATTTATAGATACAGCACCGTGAAAACAGAGCCAGACTCCCCGAACAGCAAAAAGATCGCTATCGCAATCTTTGTTCTCGCGTGCGTTGTTCGATTGATCGCTCTTTTGATTTACGCCGAAGACGATGTTGGCCAAGCGGATCAAAGCGAATATCTTGCGCTTGCTCAAAACATTAGGCTTCACGGTGTTTTCTCGTACGGCGCACCACACATTTGGGGCGGTCCTGGTCTGCTGAACACCAAGGGCCCATTCGTGCCCACTGCCGCGCGCCCCCCCTTGTATCCGCTGCTTATTGCCAGCCTCTGGTGGGGCGAAGCCCGTCCGCTGTTGGAGGTTCGTCTCGCTCAGTGCCTTCTGGGCGGGATGGTGGCCGTCTTGGCCTATTTGATCGGGTCCAGACTATTCGGGCGGCGCGCTGCACTGTTTGCAGGTCTCGGCATGGCCTTTGCGCCGGTGAGCGCCACCCTGCCCGCCGTCATCCTGACAGAGACCCTTTTCACCTTCCTACTGACGTTAGGGATGTGGCTGTGGGAAAAGAAATACCCCGTGTTGGCCGGCGTCGCTCTGGGCCTGGCCACACTAGCACGCCCGATTCTACTGCCGATCTTAGCCACTATCGCACTCATGGCTATTGTCCTGAAATTCCAGCGGGCCACGCACGTAAAAATCTTTCTAGCTGCGGTGCTCGTGATCGCGCCGTGGGCGGTGCGAAATGCAATCACCCAGCATGCATTCGTGCCGGTGGCATCGACCGGATGGGGCGCAAACATCTTTCTGGGAACGTATGACATCCCATACGGCTCCGGCAATCTGTGGCCGGTCATCAACAGGGACGAGGACTTCATCAACATCGTGAATACCGCGCCGACGGAGATCGTGGCAGAGGGGCAGTTGATGGAGCTGGCGCTAAAGCGAATCGCCGCTTCGCCAATCCACTGGCTATATGTCAGGGTTAAGCAATATCCGCGGCTATTCATCAGTTCCGGATACTACCTCGCGCCGGTGCTTCCAATCCCCAAGCCATTGATACGCATCGTCTACGGCGCGACAAACGTCCTCTTCTTGCTGCTTGCCGTATGGGGCCTGTTTTTGGCCCGCGCCCAGTGGCGCCGCGTCTACCCTTTGGTGCTGGTGGCCTTCATTGTGTGCGTATCGCAGTTCCCCGGCGTTGGAGAGGAACGCTACATGACGCCGATCGTGCCTTTGCTCATGGTATTTGCAGCCCATGGCCTGACGCGGCTGGTGTTATGGCGTGGTCGCGGCGTGGCTGCCTAATTGCCTTACTAGGTGCGGTTCAGCCTCGATCAATCCAAGCAATGCAATTGCCTGGTCTTCGTACTGTCGGTCGACTGGTTCGTCGGCATGGCGCGTGCGGCGGGCAACTTGACTGGAAACGGCCCTCGGTCAGATCTCGATATCCCGGTCGCGGCTTTCCGGGATGGCCCACATCGCGGCCAGCGTGATCACGCTGGTGACCGTCACGTACCAGGCGGGCGATACCGGGTCGCCCGTCACCTTCAGCAGCCAGGTAATGACGAACTGCGTCGAGCCACCGAACAGTGCCACGCCCAGGGCGTAGGCGATCGACAGGCCCGTGGCGCGGATCGAACGAGGCAGCAATTCCGGGATCATGACGAGCGAGGCCGCACTGCTGATCGCGGTCAGCACGGTCAGGACTATCGTCACGGTATAGAGCATGAGAGGGCTGGGTTGCTCGCTCAGCAGCAGGAAGAGCGGGACTGTCGTCAGCGTCAGGACGAGACGCGGCCACAGCATCGTACCACGCCGGCCATAGCGATCGGCAATCCAGCCACCCATCAGAGCGCCCGCAAAAAGTGCCACGCCGCCGACAACCGTGGCCATGAGGGCGGTCGTCGCCGGCAACTTGAGTGTGGTCAGCGCGTAGGTCGTCATGTAGTTCGACACGTAGGTCGAGATGGTCCCGCCCATGATCACAAGAACCGCGAGCGCGATCAGGTTGGCATGTGCCCCAAGTCGTGCCGGCGCGGGCTTCGCGCCCTGCTCCAGAGTCTCCGGCATTTCGCCGCGCAGGTAGAAGGCCACAGGCACCAGCAGCAGGCAGAGGATAAACGGCATTCTCCAGCCCCAGGCGTGCAGGGCTTCCTTCTCGAGCACCAGCGACAGGACGAGGCCGAAGAGTCCTGCCGCCAGCACGGCCAATCCCTGGCTGGCCAGTTGCCAGCTCGAATAGAACCCGCGTTTTCCAGGAGGAGCCGCTTCGATCAGGAAGACGCTGGCAGGCCCGACCTCGCCGCCCAGCGCCAGCCCTTGCACCAGTCGGCACAAGATGACGATCACAGGTGCGGCAATGCCGATCTGCGCATAGGACGGCGTCAGGGCCAGTCCCATCGTGCCAATAGTGATGAGAACGATGGTGAGCAGCAGGGCCGGCCGCCGGCCGGCGCGATCTGCATAGGCACCGATGATGATGCCGCCCAGGGGCCTGAATACGAAACCGACGCCGAAGACGCCGACCGAGGCCAGCAAGCTGCTGTAAGGGTCCGCAGCGGGAAAGAACGCCTGGCCGATATAGACGGCAAAAAACGCGTAGGTGACGAAGTCGAAGAATTCGAGGGCATTACCGGCGACCGTCGCGACAACGACCTTCGTTGGCACCCTTTTCGTCACTACCTGCATTTCAACGCACCTCACCAATCCCACGCGGCGGCTGCTCTACCACGTTGGACGGATGCACAGGCAATGAACGAGCATCACCTCTTCTAGGGAAGGCCCTACTTCTTCTTGGGGGACCAGCCATAGATCTTGGTCAACGAGCCGCCCATCAAAGTGGCGCGGTCGCTGTCCGACAGGCGATCGGTCACCCGGAAGGCCTCGACGCCGTCCTTGTACGTGATAAGCGCCGTAGCGCGTGTCCAGTCGGTGCCCCACATGCAGCGATCGAGCGTGAACGTGTCGAAGATCTTGCCCAGCGGGTCCCAGATGTCCTTGAACGGAAACTTCTCGTGGCTGAGCGTGCAGGCACCACTGATCTTCACGGCAATATTCTTGTGAGGCGCAAGGGCCAGCAGCAGCGGCAGCTCGTGCCAGGGCTTGGGCGGAGCCGGCGGCGCGAACGGCTGCTCGAGACCCAGATGGTCGATCACGATTTGCGTGTCGGGATTGTTGGCGGCCATCTTGCCGACCTGCTCAAGGCGGCCCCTCGCCATCAGATTGAGCGGCAGGTCATGCTTCGCTGCAGCCTTCAACACTCGATTGATGCCAGGATCGGCCGCGTCGGTCGACACGCTGTCGTTCATCATGATGCGGATCGCGACCGTGCCATCCATCGCCGCCCACTGGGCGATCGTCTCTTCGACTTTGGGGTCGTTGGGATCTACCGGCTTGATCACGCCGAACTTGCCGGGATGGGCTTTCTGGACGGCAACGGCATAGCTCGCGTCCCAGTGATACATTGTGTGGACCGAGACCAGAAGCGCCCCGTCGACGCCGACAGAAGCCAGTGCCTTCAACATATCGTCGGCCGTGACTTCCGGCGGACCGGCCAAGA
>JBBRHB010000491.1:0-4387 GCA_038223355.1 Chloroflexales bacterium | reverse complement strand
ATCTCGTAGAGCAGTCTGTGCTCGCTCGGCCAACACATTTAAACCGGCGTTGCACGGCGTAATCGTACTATACCCATTCGCCACACCTACAATGGGCTTATCCCAATCACCATCTCCAAATCCCACCGCCCGCAGCATCGCGCGGTTAGGACTACGCTGCACACCGGCGGTAATCAGCTTGCTTTGTCGTTTGTCGGTCATACGCTCTCCATGGATTAGTTGAAGCTCGGGCCAGATCACTATTGTGAATGCTATAATGCTCGTTCGGCTTGCAGAATGCAAGCGACCAGCACGAGCGGCGCACACCTTATTATGATAGATCGTCAAACAGATAATATTGTCGTCCACGGAGCTCGCGAGCACAATCTCAAAAATATCGATGTCGTGATCCCCAAACATCAACTGGTCGTCATCACCGGCTTGTCGGGTTCGGGCAAATCGACGCTAGCCTTCGACACTATTTTCGCCGAAGGCCAACGACGTTACGTCGAGTCGCTCTCGGCCTATGCCCGCCAGTTTTTAGGACAGCTCGAAAAGCCAGATGTCGACCATATCGAGGGCCTGTCGCCGGCCATCGCGATCGACCAAAAGTCAACGACCCGCAACCCACGATCAACAGTTGGCACGGTCACAGAGATCTACGACTATCTCCGGCTGCTCTTTGCCCGCATCGGCCGCGTTCACTGTCCGATCTGTGGACGCGCCATCGTTCAGCAAACACCCCAACAAATCACCGACGCGATCTTGGCACTCGCTGAAGGGACGCGACTCTCGATTCTGGCCCCCATCGTTGATGATAAGAAAGGTGAGCACCAAAAGCTTTTAGATGACGCCCGTAAAGCTGGCTTTGTGCGCGCCCGCATCGATGGCACTGTCTACGACCTTGACGAAGAATTGAAACTCGAAAAAGGGAAGTCGCATATGATCGACGTCGTGGTAGACCGTTTGGTCATCCACGGCCGCGCGGGTGCGACTGGCAATGACCATCCCGACCGGATACGCGTCACAGACTCGGTCGAGACAGCACTACGCGCAGGCGACGGACGCTTGTTCGTCCAGATCGTCGACGGCCCTGAGCTACGCTTCTCCGAGCATTTCGCCTGTCCCGAACATGGAGCCCTTTCTTTCGGCCCGCTCGAGCCGCGTGACTTTTCGTTTAATAATCCGCGTGGAGCCTGCCCTACCTGTGGTGGCCTGGGCGTGATCATGGAAATCGACCCGGACCTCGTGTTACCCGATCGTTCACTCTCGATCCATGCCGGAGCCGTTGCGCCCTGGTGGCGCACCGGACGGAATGCCCGCCGTTACTTTGAAGAACTGTTGGGGTCCGTAGCCAGTCACTACTACTTCGACCTCGACACCCCGCTACAAGACCTTGCACCCGAGCTTATCGGCATCATTTTAAATGGCTCGAATGGCGAACTCCTACCATTGCGTTACCATGTAAATGGCCGGAGCCATACGGTCAATACCCCGTTCGAAGGCGTCGTACCCTATCTGCGCCGGCGCCTCACCGAGGCCGAAAGCGAGAGTGCGACAGAGCAGGCTACCCAGTATATGAGCCCCCGCGTCTGCCAGAGTTGTCACGGTGCCCGCTTACGGCCCGAACTCCTCGCCGTCACGGTCCGCAATCTCAACATTGCCGCCGTTACCGCTCTCGCTATCCGCGTACTTATCGCTTGGTGTAATGACTTGGTCACTGCCGCCGACACCGCCGAGTCCTCGTCCCTCAATATTACGTCCGCACTACTAATGCCGCGTGAGACAGCAATTGCGGAACCGATCATAGACGAGGTGCGCTCGCGGCTGGAATTTCTTATTGACGTCGGCTTGGATTACTTAACTCTGGACCGCACTGCCGCCACGCTTTCGGGCGGCGAAGCGCAACGCATCCGGCTTGCGACCCAGATTGGTGCGGGCTTATCAGGTGTGCTCTATGTGTTAGACGAGCCGAGCATAGGGCTACATCCGCGTGATCACGACCGGCTGTTGCAAACACTCATGCACTTGCGTCAGCTGGGCAATTCTGTGCTCGTCGTGGAGCATGACGAAGCGACTATGCGCGCTGCCGACTATCTCGTAGATATTGGACCTGGGGCTGGCCAGCACGGCGGTGAAGTGTTGGCAACCGGCAACCTTGAAGCGATTATGGCTGCGCCACGCTCCATCACCGGTGCCTTTTTGAGCGGACGCCGACAGATTTCGGTGCCCAAGCAACGCCGAACCGGCAATGGCTACAAGCTAGTCATCGAAGGCGCGCGCGAACACAACCTCAAAGACGTGACCGTGCACCTCCCTCTTGGCACCTTGATCGCTGTAACTGGCGTCTCCGGTTCGGGCAAATCGACGCTGGTCGAAGATATTCTGGTCCGCAAGCTGAGCCAACTCTTTTTCGGCTCACGCCTCCAGCCCGGTGCCCATACTGCGATCACAGGTGTTGAGCATCTCGACAAGCTGATCAGCATCGACCAAGATCCGATTGGCCGTACACCGCGCTCTAATCCCGCAACCTATACCAAGATCTTCGACCCGATTCGTCAACTTTTCGCACAAACGCCCGAGGCCCGCGCTCGTGGCTACGATGCCGGTCGTTTTTCCTTCAACGTCAAAGGCGGTCGCTGCGAAGCCTGCAAAGGCGAAGGCACCATAACGATCGAGATGCAGTTCCTCCCAGACCTATTCGTACCCTGTGACGTATGTAATGGCACGCGCTACAATCGTGAAACGCTCGATATTCGCTACCGCGGACAAACGATTGCCGATGTACTCGCGATGACAACTGAAGTGGCGGCGAGCTTTTTCGCGCGAATTCCCGCAGTTGTGAATAAGCTTCAGACCCTGCTCGACGTTGGCGTAGGCTATCTTCAACTCGGACAGCCCGCCACGACCTTATCCGGCGGCGAGGCCCAACGCATCAAGCTGGCAAGTGAGCTCGCACGGCGCTCTACCGGCCGTACACTTTATATTCTTGACGAGCCTACAACGGGCCTCCATTTCGCTGATGTGGAGCGGTTGTTGCAAGTCCTTCAACGGCTCGTTGATGGGGGGAATACCGTCCTTTGCATCGAGCACAATCTCGACGTCATTAAAAGCGCCGATTGGATAGTTGATCTCGGGCCAGCCGGTGGTGAGGCCGGTGGCATGGTTGTCATTGCTGGCAGTCCCGAAACCGTTGCCACCTATGCGAACTCGGCAACCGGCCACTACCTTGCACCACTTCTCCACACGTCGGCGGCCCCAAATGTACTATAGCCCGGTACCACTAGGGTGAACGTAATGTAATTGACGCATATTCTACGCTCCTGTAAAATTCCCACAATTACCTTCGATGCGCGATCTGCGGCGGCTAGTTGCGTCACCGCAATCTAACAAGGAGCCTTGCTGATGGCTGACGGGCGCACGCAGCAGACTATAGTAGAATCACGCTTCTACCCGAATAAGATTGGCCGTTTAATGCTGCTCAGCCTCGAAGATGTCATGGGGCGCAATGGTGTGAGCGCGCTGTTGAATCTAGCTGGAATGAAGCATCTGGTCAACAACTATCCCTCCAACGATCTGAAACGTGAATTCCCGTTTGGTGACCTTGCAGCGATTATGGAATCAATGACAACAATGTACGGCACCCGTGGTTCCCGCGGCATGGAGCTCCGCGCGGGTCGCTACTCATTTAATCTTGGCTTCAAAGAGTTCGGTCCGTTACTGGGCTTGACTGACCTCGCCCTTAAGCTCATGCCGACGACTATGAAAATGAAGATTGCTTTGAATGCCGCAGCCCAAACCTTTGATCGCTTTACCGATCAGCCAACGAGAGTAGAGGAGCGCAAAGGACAATTCTTGTATGTTATCGAGAAATGTCCAGTCTGCTGGGGTCGTCATCTCGACAAACCATCGTGCTTCATTGCCCAAGGCATTTTGGAAGAAGCGGTCAGTTGGGTCACCGGTGGTCGTACCTTTAAAATCGAGGAGATCCAATGCCGTGGTACCGGTGGCATGGCGTGCATCTTTGCGATCGACAAAGAACCGGTCGATTAGCGGCCATTGATGCGTCATCTTCGTGTAATCATGCTCCCTTCACCAATTCATCCATCAGAGACTACTCATAGCCTGCCGAATTGTTGTAACCATCGAGCGGATGGAGCAGTGGGATGAAGCGCGTAGTGCTTCGCGATCCCGCGCTAATTGCACCATTTGGTGAACCGGCGCGCGATTTGCGCATTCTCAACCAGCCCTTATGGCTGCTGCAGCGTGATTTGCTAGCGCACCACTGTCAAAGCACACTAGAGATCGACAGCTTTGAGGAGCTTTTCGGTCCAACTATGCTTGAGTTACGGTCTGAGGAACTGCTTGTTTACAAAGATAATCTGTTCTTTGATGCACCGCTCATCGA
>JBBRHB010000490.1:0-4402 GCA_038223355.1 Chloroflexales bacterium | reverse complement strand
TGGAGTCGGCGCCGCCAAGCTGAAGAGGCTCGAATGGCATAGCTTGCAAAAGCCTGCATCACACCCGATCAAGCGCTTAAGACATCCATCCCTGAGCGGCTAGCCTCACCAACGCCCTTGAACATGCCTCAACTATACGGGCTTTGTTCGTGAGCCGGGGGTGGGGGTGCCGCCGATGTACGTTGGGTTGCAGCATCGGTCTCCATAACACCGGATGCACCGCCCTGCTGATCACCGGTCCAATCAGTCATCCCGGTCAACGCTTTGGTAACATTTCGTTGCATGTTGGCCAAGGCTTCCGGCACCAATATACCGGCAGCATTGGAAGCAGCCTGCAACATGGTCATGGTGATATTCCGAGGATCGCCATGATTACTAAATAGATCATCACAATCGCCCCGCGTCAAGCACATACAACCTCCTTGTCCTGTATAGGCCACGATTGAAGCAAGAACGAAGCCTTCGTTCGGGAACTTACTGGCGACCCACGACGTTATTCCAGCAAGACAGATGTTAGGAGGCAAGTATGAATCGAGGATTTGGAACGATTGTAGGTGCGGCGGTGGTCGCGCTTCTGGTGGTAGCGGCAGGTGTGCTTGGGGCTTTAACAGCCAGACCGGCGACGACCCAGGCTGCGCCAGCTCCCACCGAAACACGGCGCACGATCACGGTCGTAGGCAATGGCAGTATTAAGGCAGTGCCCGATACAGCGAATGTAGAGGTCGGTGTGGTTTCTGAGGCTGCGACTGCGAGCCAGGCCTTGGCGGACAACTCAACCAAAATGCAGGCGCTCGTCGACAAGTTAAAGGGCGCAGGCCTTGCCGACAAAGACATTCGCACCAGCAACATTAATATCTCGCCGATCTACGACGACAAAGGCCATACTGTCACGGGCTATCGAGTCAACAACAGCGTTGCGGTCAAGATCCGCGACATTGCGAAGACCAGTGGCCTGCTTGATAAGGTCGTAGAAACAGGGGCTAACAACATTTATGGCATCGGCTTTAATTTCGACGATCCGGCCAGTCTGCAAGCTACTGCCAGGACAACTGCAATCAATGACGCACACAGCCGCGCTGATGCGATGGCCAAGGCCAGCAATGCCACTTTGGGCCAGGTGCTCAGCATCACTGAGAATGTAGGGAGCTCGCCGCCCATACCGATGGCAGCAGGAACTGCAATGTCAGATGCGGCACCAAATAGAGCATTGCCACCCATCCAGGCCGGGGAAACGACGATAAATGCGGAGGTCCAGATTACCTATGAGCTGAAATAAAGGAGCCTGGCAAATAGAACAGCCTGGCACTTAAAAGTGTCAGGCTGTTCTATGCTATGCCGATAAGGAGGAGAGAGTGGGTAGACTCTAGACGAAATGGCGCAGTTCAGCGGCAGTCCGCTTCATATCAAGCATGACTAACCCGAGTTTGGCCCGACGCTGCGCAAGGGTAGTTAACACTGCTTCCTGACCGATCGCCATTAGGATCACATAGCCCTCCTCGCCACGTACAAAAACTTGGTCTAGCGTTCCGCGCCGCAACTCAGCAGCGATTCGATCACCTAATGACAGCATTGCCGCGCTCATTGCGGATACACGATCTTCTTCAACGTCTTGGGGTAAATCTGAAGCCATAATTAAGCCGTCCACGCTGACCACCGCAGAGGCTTCGATGTCGGGCGTATTCATGCGCAGTGCTTTGAGATGCCGTACCATCTCGTCGGTTCGTGTGGCCATGTGATCCTCTATATAAAGGCTATTGCTGGAGTAGCATTCACTTTCTACAACCGTCAGGAGACGGGTGGTCCTGATTAGCATTCTACTACGGGTATAGGGCGCAATCAATCAATCAGCAGGGAGCCACGGTCCTGTCTGTTATACACCGCGTGTGCCCTGTAGTGCGGGACAGCTACCACAGAAGCACGTTCAGACCTACTCCCAACCGCCCTAGTGAGCCAGTTGCTGGAGCAGAGTATTAGCAGCATCAAGTGCTTGCTCGGGCACTGCGTTGCCAGTCAGTACGTTTTGCACCATATCGTTAAGGATTGCCCAGCTCCGGCTATCAAGCATCGTCGGTTCGGGTACCGCGTTGCTGATTGCCGCGCGTAGCGCCTGTGTCGCTGCATCAACCTTCGCATGGCTATTCGCTGGCACAACCCCGGCGATCTTCGCCAGATTAGTTTGCGCTTCTTCGCTGAGCACATAGCGCACGAAGCTATAGGCCGCCATGCGTTGCTCTGCATTCGTTACCGGATTAACCGATAGTACATCCGCAGCTACCATCGTCGGCGGTGCTTTACCGCCGGTGGTAGCGGGTGGGAGCGCGGCTACACCGGCGGCATCCTTGCCCCAGACCGACTCATATTCCGATGCTTGATAGCTCCAATCGATTGCACTCCAGGCGTGTCCGACCTGCAAGACCCGATCAACCAGCGCCAAGTCATCACTCGCACGGGCCTGTGGCTGTGCCATCAAATCCTGTAACGCTGTAAGCCAGTGCACCGCAGCCGGGCGCATGGTCGTACCTAGGGCCAGGCCGTCATTAGCGTTCTGGAGCCGACCATTGAGTGCATATAAGTAAGGCAGAGTCGTTACCAGCGAAAGGTGATAGGCAAGCTTGATCGTCGCCTCAGGCGTCGCGGTGAGCGTGGCGTCGGGCGTTGTTGTGCTCGTCACGGCTGGAACTGCGAATAGATCTACCAAGCTAGCTGGCTGACGTGTCAGCATCCGCCGATCATACCAAAAGACAAGCGCATCCAAGCTGAGTGGCATACCATAAGGGTGTCCATTGACCTGGCCATTCGCCAGGGCAGCTGGCAGGAGTAGCGTGAGCGTTGTGGTAGGGACGACCGTATCGAGTGGCAACAGATGCTGGCTTACCGCAAGCTCCCCCACATAGCGACCGCGCAGGAGCAGGAGTTGTGGCCCGCTCGCATCAGCCGCAACTCCTGCATAGTCATGGACCAGTGAGGCGACAGGATGAGACTCCAGTCGAACTCGTATCTCAGGATGCAAGTGCTCAAATGAGCGTGCCAAGGCATCCAGCGCCTGTTCTTTGCGCCCACTCCACGGATGCCATAACGTGAGGGTGAGGGGCGGGAGTTGCAAGGCCGCTGCAGTCGCGCCCGGTCGTCCCGGGGCCTTATCCACCGTCGGGTTGGGCGAAGCGCCGGCACAACTGAGGAGGACGACGAGACAACACAACCAGCTACTAATGAGCTTCAGCAATCCATCAGCCTTTCGAAGAACCGGAGCCATGCTAACATGGGCGCGTCTTGACAGCAAGCTCCGGTCAATTGTCACCAGATTTCTCCCATAATTCTTCATAATTGCTCCATAATTAATCGGTATCCTTAAATCTATCGGCTCCGATGGAGCAGCAACGAGCAACGAGGTTGGAGGGTAAAAAATGGAACGGCGTCAAGGTTTACTAGGATACCTGGCGGTTGGACTGGGCGTGGTCGCCCTGCTTGTAGCCTTAGGGGGACGTTTCAGTGGCGGAGAAATGCGACGCAGCTATCGGGGTAAGGATTACCGCATGCCAGCGTCCGGTCAACCGCTACCTGCGGCAACACAACCGCCCGTCACCCAACAAGAACAGGCCCAAAATGCTCCTGGCGACTGGCGGCAAGGCGATTATCGGGGGGATGCACGAGAGGAGGATCGTGGTGGGCGGTCTTGGGGTGGTCGCGGAGAATTCCGCCGCAGCCATCATGGACCATTCGGCTTGCTAGGAGGCATCTTCCCGCTTCTGGCTGCGTTAGGCTTGATGGGCGTGGGCTTCCGCCTCTTCCGTGGTGGCCAGCGCGGTCGCGGTGGCCCGTGGCAGGGTGGTCCTGGACAGCATGGTCACGGTCCTTGGGGTCAGCCGCAGCAAGGGCAACCACAAGCGGGTCAGCCTCAACAGCCCGGACCACAGGCCCCGCCGCCCCCGTCACCGATGCCGCATACTGGTGAGACACGGCGGTTTGACGCCTAGCATACTATGTATGAGACGCATAGTTTCCTGCGGGGAGCTATGCGTTGGCTTGGGAGCATGGATATGAGTCGCACGATTCTCTTGGTTGACGATGAGCCACGCATCGTGGAGATCGCGCGCGATTACCTCGAACGAGCCGGCTTCCGCGTCATAACCGCCGGGGATGGCACACAGGCGGTCCGCCTTGCGCGCGACGAACGCCCGGCACTAATCGTCCTCGATTTAATGCTACCCGGAATGGATGGGCTGGACCTTACGCGGAGCTTGCGGCGCGATCCGCTCCTCCTTCACATACCGATCATCATGCTGACCGCGCGGGTTGAAGAAGCCGACAAACTGGTCGGACTTGAGCTGGGAGCTGATGACTATCTGACGAAGCCGTTTAGCCCACGAGAATTGGTCGCGCGGGTCCGAGCGGTATTGCGGCG
>JBBRHB010000489.1:0-4416 GCA_038223355.1 Chloroflexales bacterium | reverse complement strand
CGGAAGCCGTGAAGCGTTGACACTCAGGACAACGGTCAACCGCGTGCTCCATACTCACCTGGGCGTTGACGACGTGGATATGGTCGGAGATGCGATCAAGGCCGGCGTTGTAGCCACACCATGCACATGCCAGCGCCGTCATTTGTTCTGCCACCGCCATAGACGATCTTCCTTCTCCTAGCATTATACGCCGCTCCAAGCGGGCATACAAGATTGGCGACCTTACCGTTCTATCCACATTTAGTGCACATTTTGGGGATAACGCCCTAGATATAGGAAACCGTGAAATCGTGAACATCCGCTGGCAGAGCGTATTCTAGGGAAATCACAACTCACATGTATAGCCTTTCGGCCGTCAACAAGCTGTAATTTTGGTGGGTTGACGGACAAAAAAGGCTATGCTAGTATAGCAAGACCTAGATGTAGGGCTATAGTTACGTATAGTACCACTACATCTAGTGAAAAACTCACATTGTCCGATTAGGGGGGACGAGGCAAAGTTACCATAATGTTTTACACTTACTAGGTGATCAGGAGGATGGCAGAATGGTGGCGATAGATCCGGCGCGGGCAGCAGACCAACGTAACGGTCAGGGTCAGGTTGCAGTTAGTGGAGCCGGCCTTAACGAGCTTGGCGAGAAGATTTTCCTTGACCGGTATGCGCTTAAGGATATGACGAAAAAGTCGTTGAGCATAGGTGATACGGTCATCGTGTGCGTTAATCAGAAGACGCGCCAGCGCGAGATAGGTACGGTGCTTAAATCCGATAAAGGGCGTATCACGGTCGAGTTGCGGGATGGCTCTATTACGGAGCAGGGGCTCGAAGACATTGATAAGCCGCTCGAAACCGATCCAGGGCAAATGATGGATCGGGTAGCGCGTGGCATCGCCGCCATCGAAACGACGAACGAAAAGCAACAGGAGTGGGAACGCAATTTCCGCTGGCTGCTTGACGACTGGAAGTTTGTGCCAGGCGGACGAATTCTCACGGCGGCAGGAACCGATCAGCAGCTTACATATTTCAACTGCTATGTGATCCCAAGCCCCCAAGACTCGCGGCGCGGCATTGTTGATACGCTGTCACAGATGATGGAGATTATGTCGCGGGGCGGTGGCGTCGGTATTAACCTGTCTTCGCTGCGACCACAACATTCCTATGTGAAAGGGGTCAATGGTCGCTCTAGTGGCTCGGTTTCATGGGGTGGCTTGTACTCGTTCGTGACGGGATTGATCGAGCAAGGTGGTTCGCGGCGCGGGGCCTTGATGTTGATCCTTAATGTCTGGCATCCGGATGTACTGAGCTTTATTAATTCGAAGCGTGAGATGGGCAAGATTACCAATGCTAACATCTCGATTGGTCTGACCGACGCGTTCATGGAGGCGGTGCAAGCCGATGCTGACTGGGATTTAATCTTCCCCGATGCACAGACGCCCGGCTACAACGATGACTGGGATGGCGACATCGAGAAGTGGCGCGCGGCGGGCAAGCCAGTCAATGTGCATAAGACGGTCAAGGCGCGTGAGATCTGGAACAATATCGTCGAGAGCGCCTGGGCGAGCGCCGAACCCGGTTTGTGGTTCATTGACCGCGCGAACAAGATGAGCAATTCGGCTTACTTTTCGCCGCTTATCTGCACGAATCCGTGCGTGACCGGCGATACATTGCTCTACACGTCCCAAGGTCTCGTGAGGGCTAATGAGCTGTGCGAGCAGGGCCAGCCGGTCGATGCGGTGATCGATGGACGCTTTGGGCACAAGCAGTCAACGGCAGTAGCCTCGCATGTTTTCCGTAGTGGCACCAAGCAAGTATATCGGCTTCAGACGCGCGAAGGGTACTTTCTGCGCGCGACGGCCGATCACCGGATTATGACTGCGCAGGGGTGGGTTGAAGTACAGGAGTTGCAGGCCGGCGACAAGGTGCATATTCTTGATCGCAAGGGCGGCTTCGGGCTCGAAGGTTCGCTCGAACTGGGTCGGACACTGGGCTGGCTCGTCGGTGATGGGACGATCAAGCAGGATCGTGCCGTGCTGTCATTTTTCGGGGCGGAGAAGCAGGAACTTGCACCAATGTTCGCCGAGCATGTTAATAGCTTGGTCGCGCCGCTCACAGCAACTATACGGAACTACAAGGTTGGCGTCGTCGCAGTGGCAGGTCGAGATGAAGCGCGGGTGCAATCAGAGCGGCTGTTAGCGCTGGCTACCCAGTATGGACTGGTGGAAACGAAGCATCGCGTGCCAGAGGTTGTCTTCAAGGGTACCCGGGAGATGCAGAGCGGCTTCCTGCAGGCGTTATTCACCGCGGATGGCAGCTTCCAGGATGGTGGTGAAAAAGGAGCTAGCATCCGTCTCGCGGCGAACGCTATCCCAGTGCTAGAAGGTGTCCAACAACTACTGCTGAACTTCGGGATCGCGAGCCGGATCTATCGAAACCGGCGGGGCGCCGACTACCGAGATATGCCTAGCGGGAATGGTGGCCTTAAGTCGTACTGGTGTGAGGCACAGCACGAACTCGTCATCTCGAAGCAGAACATGAGCCGTTTCGTTGATGAGATCGGCTTCTTAATGGACTACAAGCAAGCCGGGCTGCAGGATTATGTCGGCCGGGGCAAACGCGGCCCCTATGCAGAGCACTTTGTAGCCACGGTCGAGGCAGTCACGGCGGAGGGGTTTGAGGATGTTTATGATCTCACGGAGCCGCTGACGCACTCCTTTGTTGGTAATGGCCTCGTGCTTCACAATTGCGGTGAACAGCCTCTGCCAGCTTGGGGCATATGCAATCTTGGGGCGATTAATTTGGGTCGTTTTACGCAGGAAGGCAAGGTCCAGTGGGATGAACTGCGGCAGGCAGTGCGCTATGGTGTGCGGTTTCTGGACAATGTGATTGATGCGACGCCGTACTTCTTTGATGAGAACCAGACGCAGCAGCAGAATGAGCGGCGGGTGGGCCTGGGAATTATGGGCCTCGCCGACATGCTGATTCGGCTGGGGATTCGCTATGGCTCGCCAGAGTGTCTGACGTTCCTCGATCAACTGGGCGAACTGCTTGCCTCAGAAGCCTATTATGCGTCGGCAGATAATGCGGCTGAGAAGGGGTCGTTCCCGAAATTCGATGCCGAAAAACTGTTGCAGAGTGGCTATATGCAAGCCATGCCCGAACAGGTACGTGAGGCTGTCCGCACAAAGGGCTTGCGGAATGTGACACTCTTGACGGTCGCTCCCACGGGCACAACCGGGACGATGGTGGCTACGTCGACGGGGGTCGAGCCCTACTTCTCGTGGAGCTTTTTCCGGAAGAGCCGGCTTGGTGTCCACGAGGAGCGCGTCGCGGTCGCCGATGAGTGGGAGCGCGAGCATCCCGGCCAACCATTACCCGATTACTTCGTTAGCGCGATGGAGCTCTCGCCGATTGAGCATGTGAATGTACAGGCCGCGGTCCAACGCTGGATTGATAGTGCCATTTCTAAGACCTGTAACGTACCGAGCGAGTATACCGTCGAGCAGACGCGCGAACTGTATGAGTATATGTACCGGCTTGGTTGCAAAGGCGGCACGATTTATCGCGATGGCTCACGTGATGAGCAGGTGTTGAATCTCAAGAAAGATGAGGAGAAAGCTAAGCCGGAGCCGGTGGCAAGCAGCAAGCAGGCCTTATCGGCACTTTGGAATCAGCCGAAGATCCGCCCGCGGCCCAAACTGTCGCATGGTGTGACGGTGCAAAAGGAGAGCCCGCTGGGATCGGTCTTTGTGACGGTGAACAATGACGATGATCAAGAGCCTTTGGAAGTCTTCGTTACGGCCGGTAAGGCGGGCTCGGATGTTACCAGTATGGCAGAGGCTTTGGGACGCTTGATGTCGTTGACGCTGCGCGTCGCGTCGCCGCTGACACCGAAAGAGCGGCTGCAGCAGATTATCTCGCAACTGAAGGGCATCGGTGGTGCGCGTGCTATGGGCTTCGGTAAGGATCGGGTGCGTTCGCTGCCCGATGCTGTGGCGAAAGCACTCGAAGATTGCATCATGCCTGCGGATGCGTTTGCCGTGGTTGATGATGGTACGGCGAGTGGAGAGCATCATGAAGTGCAGCTCGTGTTGCCATCAATTCGACCGGATTTGTGCCCAAGCTGCGGCGAGGCGAGTTTTGTGCATGAGGAAGGCTGCATGCACTGCCAGGCTTGCGGCTTCAGCCAGTGCTAAGACGCTGAGTTCAAGGGGTGCCTAACGCGACAGCTCGTTGGGCACCGCTCGTGAGCTACGTAAGAAACTAGACACAAAATCTACTTCGTTCCCTTCTGCTCGGCGATGTGGGCGGCCTCAGTGCGGTTGCGGGTGCCTAGTTTCTGAATGGTGACCGAGAGGTGGTTGCGGACGATGCCTTCGGAAAGAAAGAGCGTTACGGCAATTTCCTCAATACTCGCTTCG
>JBBRHB010000488.1:0-4425 GCA_038223355.1 Chloroflexales bacterium | reverse complement strand
TTAAGATTGGGATGTGTCATGCTTGTCCTCCTTTCGGCGCATTACGCAGAACAGGGCGCGTGGCATTGGAGACACCGGGCGGACTGATCGCGAATTAGACCGGTTTCTCTGCGACGATGCTATACATTAAAGGCAGGCTCGGCAGGGTTTCGGGCGGGAACATGCGTCCACCGGGCTCCTCACGCATATCACTCCACAGCTTGCCACCATTACTATAGGGGTACTCGCGGAACGAGCGCAGCTGGAGGCCAGCATCGATCAGCGCCTGCGAGACCTCCGAAACCGGCCATTGGAACTCGTGTCCAGGATGGGGGTTCACGAAATCTTGGACACCTTCAACGTAACCTGATGGTGCCAGAGCAGGCCCCGACATGGCAACATAATCACCGACGCCATGCTCGAAGGAGTAAGGAAGGCCAGCACCGAAGTAGGAGTAGGATTGGTCCAGCCGCCAATCCCAGCCGAACACCGACGCAAAGGGATGAAACTCAATGAGCACAAACCTGCCGCTTGGTTTAAGGATCTGTGCGATACCGCGTGCCCACTCCCCAATATCCGACAGCCATCCGATGGCGCCATACGAGCTAAAGGCGATGTCGAAGCGTTCGGTACCTGCAGCCGTGGCATGGAGCCAATCATAGACATCGGCGCGGTGAAAGGCAGCGGGAATGCCGCTGTCGACGGAAAGCTGACGCGCAAAATCGATCGCTGTATCGCTAATATCGACGCCGGTGACGACCGCACCTAACGCAGCAAGGCTGAGCGTGTCCTGGCCGGCATTGCACTGCAGGTGCACGAGGCCCTTACCGGCGATATCGCCAAGCAAGCTGATTTCTTCCGGAAAAAGGGTCGAGCCACCCGCCCGCAAGAAGGCGGCTTGGTCGCGCTTGTGGCTATTGTGCACCTCGGTGCCGGCGTTCCACGAGCGGCGATTTTCTTCGTGAAGGTGTTTGTGTTCCATTGCTACCTTAGCTCAGATTTGCAAAATGCCCGCCGGTCAATTATATGCCAAGATAGGCTAATATAAGATGTTGGATCGCATAGACGAAGGAGCAATACTATGGCGCTGGAACTTTACATGCTCGGCCTAATCGTCCAAGATATGGATAGATCATTGGAGTTCTATCGACGACTCGGTCTCGCCATTCCTGAAGGAAGCGATGGCAAGACCCACGTTGAGGTCAAGATGGGAAGTGGATTGACCTTCTTTCTGGACTCGCGCCCGTCGCGTTGGGATCCTATGTTTATGACCAACGATGATAGAGGACCACTGGAAGCACCGGATAGCTACCGCTCGATTCTTGAGTTCTACCTAAAGGAGCGGAACGCAGTGGATGCCAAGTACGCCGAGATCACCGGATTCGGCTATCGAAGCCACCGTGCTCCCTACGAGACCACCTTCGGGATGCGCTTTGCGATGCTCAAGGACCCCGACGGATATACTATCCTGCTTTCTGGCGATCTCCAAGACGGCCAAACCGCAAGCGAAGAGTAGGAGATTGGAGGCACGATTATGGAGGGCGGGAACATAGCGGAGGTATCTAAAGTATGGCACTGTCAGTAAGACGTCTCGGCCCAGGCGACGAACCAATTCTGGACTTTCTGGCAGCTAACGATGCGGACTTTGACCTCGAAGGCCGTGGTGAACCGCTGCGACCACTCGATGCCGATGCTGCTCGGCGCTACCTTGAGAATCCAGCTGTGTTGCACTGGATCGTTACTGACGGCGACACACTCGCGGGCTTCCTGTACTGCCTCCATGTGCCGTTGCGCGCCGGCGACGGGAGCGAACTCCTGCTCTACGAAATCGCCTCCCGCCAGGGCTACCGCCGACGGGGCATTGGTCGCGCCCTCGTCGCAGCCATGGACGCATGGATGCAAGCGAACGACGTGCCCGAGGTATGGGTCTTGGCCGACAATCGTGTCGCCGTCGACTTCTATCGTGCCTGCGGCTTCGCGACGGACGATGCCCAGCCCGTGTATATGACGCGTCGCCGTGCAGAGAATGATAGGTGATTACCTTGAAACTGGCATGCCACACGCGACGGATATGACCGGCCTTTGGTCGTCATCGGCGCAACGATGACTGTTGCAATATAGCGATTCATCTCATCCGGCGAAATGACGAGGCACGGCCTCGTTTTCTTGATTTCACTGCCAATCGACGGAAGTGCGTCAAGGAGCATTGTCAAGGATGCGAAGAGTACATCAGAACCATACTGACAAATGCAACGGCCAGACTGGCGACTGGCGCAACCGGCCCCCCCTCCTCCATTGCGAAACAAAACTCTGCTAACACAGCGCTCATAGACCCAATCTGAACTTCGCATCTCGGTGTATTAAGCAACGAGCAGCACACCAGGCGAAGATTCTTTAGCTCACCCAAGCGTCGCCCACTCGACCGATGTGCTGACCCGTGTTTCTCCGCAGCGTTGCGGACTTCATAGGAGGAGCCATGCCAAAGCGGTTCAAAGACGTGATGACTTGGAGTGTCGCACTGTCTCTCGCGATAGTGCTGCTGGCTGCATGCAGTAGTACAGCAACCAGCAGTGCCGCAGCCGATGGGGCGGTAGTTCAGAAGAAGGCCACGGTCGTGAGTGCCACTCCCGCAGCCCCACTGCCTTCCACAGTTATACAAGGGAAAAACGTGGTGGGTATCGAGAATTTCAACTTTGTCCCACAGACCTTGACCGTCGCGGTCGGTACAACCGTGACCTGGGTGAATCACGACGATATCCCCCATCTGGTCGTAAGTACCGTCAAAAAATTTACCTCGCAGCCCCTGGATACGGACGACCACTTCGCTTTCCGCTTCACCCAACCCGGTACCTATAACTACTTCTGTGGCCTCCATCCCAAAATGACGGCCACCATTATCGTGCAATAACAGCACAGGAGGTTTATGATGGCAGAGCACATCATCGATGATCACACGCACGACGGCATTGATCGACGCGGGTTCCTAAAATGCATGGCATGGGTCGGCACCGGGCTCGTTTGGAGTATGAGCGGCGGCGTTCTCTCGTCGTGTGGCATCGGTCCAACCGCGACGGCAGCCACCAAAGCAGATTTCAGCTTTGTGCAAATCAGCGACAGCCATATCGGCTTTGCGAAACAGCCAAATAAAGACGTGACAGCAACGCTACAAGAGGCCATTAACAGGATCAACGGGCTCCCACAACAGCCGGCTTTCCTGATACATACGGGGGATCTCAGCCATCTCTCGAAAGCTGACGAATTCGACACAGTGGCGCAGGTTCTCAAAAGCGCTAAGGCTAGTCAGGTTTTTTATGTGCCAGGTGAGCACGACGTGCTCGTGGACAATGGCAAGCAGTATCTCGCACGCTATGGTAAAGATACCAAGGGCAGCGGCTGGCACAGCTACGATTATAACGGGGTGCACTTTATCGGGCTGGTGAATGTGGTAAACCTCAAAGCAGGCGGTTTGGGGCTCCTGGGTCCAGACCAACTGGCCTGGCTGTAGAAAGACGTTGCCGGCCTTTCTAGCAGCACACCGATCGTCGTGTTTGCGCATATTCCGCTCTGGACCGTCTATCCGGCCTGGGGCTGGGGGACGGATGATAGTGAGCAAGCGCTGTCGTACCTCAAGCGTTTTGGGTCGGTCCCGGTCCTGAATGGACCCATTCACCAGATCCTGCAAAAGGTCGAAGGCAATGTCACCTTTCATACTGCGCTGTCGACGGCTTTTCCCCAACCGGCACCGGGTACCGCACCGGCCCCGGGGCCGATCACGAATACACCGGCGGATAAACTGCGCAGCCTCTTGGGCTTGACGACGGTGAATTATGTCACAACGAACACGACGTTGGCAATCATCGACTCGACGCTCGCATGAGATACGCTGCTGGGTATAGAAAGAGCATGACATGGAAGCGGAGCCAGCACTAATCGAAACGCCCGATGCCACCAGCGACAGCGCGCTGATGCATCGGGTAGCAGGTGGCGAGGAGGAAGCGCTGCAGCTGATGTATGGGCGCTACGCGAAGCTCGTCTTTCATCTGGCGGCCCAGTCGCTCGAAGCGGCGGGTGCCGAAGAGATTGTACAGGAGGTCTTCTTGACCGTGTGGCGCAAGGCCGCCACCTTCGATCCGGACCGTGGCACCTTTCGTGGCTGGATTATGCGAATCACCCATCTGCGCATTATTAACGAACTGCGCCGCCGCAGCCGGCGACCACAGCCGGCGACAGATCCGGAGGGCGAACTGCTCGCCAATCTGCCCGACCCGGCCAGTGATCCTGTGGAGGCCAGCTGGCGCACCTACTGCCGCACCGTCGTGCGCTCTGCTATGGAGACCCTACCACCACCGCAGCGTCAAGCGCTAGGCCTGGCATTCTTCGAAGATCTCACCCACGAGCAGGTTGCCGACGTGTTGAACCTGCCGCTCGGCACCGTCAAAACCCGCA
>JBBRHB010000487.1:0-4428 GCA_038223355.1 Chloroflexales bacterium | reverse complement strand
GGCATCATCCTCAGTACTACGCTGATGCAGGTTACGCGCAATGGCTTGGTGCTGCTCGGATTGTCGACCTTCTGGCAATGGTTGGCGATCGGTGCGATGATCTTGCTGGTGATCTTGCTGGATTTCTGGCGGCGGCGGCGGGTGTAGCGATGGTGCGCCTTTCCCGCTGGAGCCGAGTCGCCTGCTCACTGCTCTGCCTGGTCACGCTGGTAGCCTGTGTGGCCGCACCTGTTGCGCCCCATGCACGCAAAAAGCTGACGCTCGCCTGGGTCAGCAAGTCGCTCGGCAATCCGGTGTTCGACCTGGGGCAGCGTGGAGCACTGCAAAAGGCCAGGGAACTCACTGCCCACGGCCCGTTCCCGGTCGAGGTGTTGACGGTTGGCCCAGCCACCGCCGACGCGATCGAGCAAACCCGTATCATCGATGATCTGATCGCGCGCGGCGTCGACGGCATCGCGATCTCCTGCAACGACCCGACCGCCTGTGCGGAGCCGATCAACCGCGCCGTCGCTGCCGGCATCCCTGTCATGACCTGGGATTCTGACGCGCCAGCCAGCCAGCGCTTTACCTTCCTGAGCATTGACAACACTGTTGGTGGGCGTACCGCCGCCGATCTGCTGGCCCACGCCATCGGTGGTAGTGGCAAAGTCGCGGTGATCACCGGTGTGCCGGGTGCCCTGAACTTGCAGCAGCGTGTCGACGGTTTCCGCGCGCGGCTGGCCGCGGCCTATCCGGGCATCCAGGTTGTGCGTGTCTTTGCCAGCAACGAAGATATCAATCTGGGCGTTCAGGGCGTCGAGGAAACTATGCAGGCGTACCCCGATCTGCGTGGCTGGTTCTTTGCCGGCATGTGGCCGCTCTTCGCCGACCGCGGCTCAATGCCGCTGTGGGAAGCCGCGTCGCGTGCTGGCCGGGTGAAGACGCTCGCCTTCGATTCATTGCCGTTGGAGCTTGATCTGTTGCGCGATGGCTATATCGAGGCGCTGATCGGCCAGAAATACTGGCGCTGGGGTTATGATCCGGTGCAGATGGTGTATGATCGGGTTGTCGCGGGTAAGCGCTTTCCGCCCTTTATCGATACCGGCGTCGATATTGTAACCCGCCACAACGTCGCGGCCATGGTGCATGCCTGGAGCACGAACGATTTCAGCCAAGCGCTGCCCGCGCCATAAGAGATATGGAACCGATTCTTCGCTGTATCAATCTATCCAAAAGCTTTGGCTCGCTGCCCGTCCTGCGGCAAGTCAGCTTCGAGGTCGCACCGGGCGAGGTCGTTGGCCTAGCTGGACGTAGCGGCGCGGGCAAGTCGGTGCTGGCCGAGATCCTCACCGGTCTCGACCGGCCGAGCGAAGGCGATATCTACATTGCCGGTCGCCGCGTACAATGGCCGTTTCGTGCGTGTGCAGTTGGCGTTGCCGCTATTCGCCAGCGCCCCGAACTCGCCAATCGGCTCGATATCACCTCGAATATTTTCCTGGGCGATGAGTTGGGCTGGCCAGCCGCTGGCGGTTGGCTGCGCATGCCCAACCGCCGCCGCATGGACCAGCGGGCCGCCGAGGTGTTGTCGCGGCTCGATATGCGCTTTGATTCGTTGCGCGAAAGCGTCGCCGACTTATCCAGCGAGCAGCGCCAGATCATTGCGATCGCTCGTGCGCTGGTGCGGCCGGCACGCCTAATCGTGGTCGACGAGCCGACCCTGCCGCTGAGCTACGTCTTCCAGCAAAAGCTGCTCGAACTGATCCGTACTTGGCAGCAGATGGGCACCGCCGTGATCTTCGCCAGTAATAACCTTGACCATCTGTTTGCGGTGGTTGATCGGATTATCGTGTTGCGCGACGGCCGCTGTGCCGCCAATTATCGCACCGACACAACCGGCCGTGAAGAAGTCGTGGCAGCGCTGGTCGGCACCACCGACCGCCAACAACTTACCCCGATCATCTGGGCACTCGATAGCTACTACCGTGCGCGCGAACAGGCCGAAAAGCTCGGCCACCAGCAAGCCCATCTGGAGCAAAACTTGGCGGCCCAGGACTCGCTGAACCGCCAGTTGATTGACCAGTTAGCCGAGCAGGTTTCCGCCCTCGACCGCGCCAATCTGGCGCTGCAGGACACCCAGCGCCGTTTGCTGACGGAGCGCGAGCAGGAGCGCAAGGCGCTGGCGCGCGAGCTTCACGACCAGGTGATCCAGGATCTGCTCAGTGTAAATTACCAGCTTGAAGAGGTCGAAAGCGAGGCCGCACGCGATGATCAGGCCGACGAGTTGGCCGAGGTACGTGCGAGCATCCGTGTGCTGGTCGATGATGTGCGCCGCATCTGTGGTAATCTACGCCCGCCCACGATCGATAGCCTGGGCCTGGATGCCGCGATCCAGTCGTATGTCCGCGATTGGTCTGCGCGCAACGGCATCGCAGTGACACTAGACCTCGACACCCAGCTCGGACGGCTACCCGAGCCGCTCGAACTCTCAATCTTTCGCATTATCCAGGAAGGGCTGAGTAATGTGCGCAAGCACGCGCGTGCCACAGCAGTGCAGATCTGGCTTAACCATACCTCGCCGCGCGCCCTAATGATCTCCATCGCCGACAACGGCCGTGGCCTGCCGAGCGATTTCAACCTTGCGGCGTTGGGCGTAGCGGGACATTATGGTATGGTCGGCATAAGTGAACGCGTCGCGCTCCTGGACGGGCGCCTGTCGGTGCGCAATCAGCCGGCCGGCGGCCTATTGCTGCAGGTCGAGATCCCGCACCCCCGTGTGGAGGTGCGCGCGGCACAAGCCGCAGGTGCCCCACTCCATCTTGGTGGCGCACCGCTCGATCTTCCAGTGGAACCGCCTGCCTGAGCCGCCACCGTGTATGGTAGTGCCATCTAGGATTGCTGCCTTGCTCGCGGCGAGGAATATCGCGAGGTGCGCCGCACCCTCGTACACGTCAGGAGCAAGTCATCGTAGAAACCGGAGCAACGCGGTAGCCAGCCCTAGGAAGATGCTGATGCCCACCACATCTTGGAAGGCTGTTTCAAAAGGTCCCGCCGTCAAGGCCGGATCAAAGCCGGCCCGTTTCGAGAGGAGCGGCACGATGGTGCCGACGATACCGGCGATGTTGACCGCAAAGAACATGCCTAGCAGGATGACGAGTCCGAAGACCCAGTTGTGTGCCCAGATCGCGCCGATCACGCCTAATACCACGCCACAGGCCGCGCCTAAGATGGCCGTCGTCGCGACCTGACGGGCCAGTGCTTGGCGCCAATGGCCAAGTTGGATCAGACCACTTGATAAACCACGAATAATGATCGCGGCGGATTGTAGGCCCGTATTACCGCTGATCGCTGAGATAATTGGCATGAAGCTGGCGAGCAGAATATACTGCTGCAATGTGCCATTGAAGATGCGAATCACAAAGCCCGCTAAGAGTTCAATGAATAATGTTGACATAATCCAAGGTAGGCGCAATTTCGCGACCTGCACCGGACTCTTCTGCTCCAACTCCTGGGCGTCCGAGCCGGCGAGGTGGGCAACCTCCTGATTTTGGGCTGCTTGCAACACATCAATGACGTCGTCAGGCGTGATGACACCGAGCAAACGCCCGTGTGGCTCGGCACTGATGACCGGCAGGGCCAGTACATCGTAGCGCGCAAAGATGGCAGTAACTTGCTGTTGATCCATGGACGGTGGCACGGTCAGTTCCGTGGGCAGCAGCAAGTCGGTGAGGGGCGTAGCCGCGGGCGCAATCAGCAGGCTATGCAGGCTCAATAGGCCGCGGAAGTTGCCCTGGGCGTCGACGGCAAAGACGTAGGGCGAGGGGGCAGCTGCCTGTTTTTGGAGTTGAGCAACGGCACCGGCCTGGGTCAGCGTGATGAGCACGGCCAGGTAGTCCAGAGACATCAGGGCACCGGCCGTCGATGGTGCATACACCAGTAGGGAGCGAATGGCCTGGGCGAGGTCGGGCGGCGTCGCCTGCAACACCTGCTCCACCACTGTGGCCGGGAGTGCTCGCACAATGGCCGCACCTTCGTCGGCCGGCAAGCGAGACAAGATCGGTGGGAGGAGGTCGGGGGGCGTCGCCTGGAGCAAGACGCTGCGAGTCGTTGTATCGACTTCGTCGAGCACCTCGGCTGCTTCCTCGGGACCAAGCAGCCGGTACAGCGCGACATCGTCCGCTGCATCCAAGAAGATCATGGCATCAGCAAGGTCGGCCGGATGGAGGGTGGCGACGACCTCGCGAACCTTCGTGGGCTGGTTGGCAGCCAGGTGCGTGTGGATCATCGCCGCAATACGCTGGACATCGACTCGGGCCGTCATCAACGGATGACGCTGGGGAGCTGCTGGCGTCGCCGGAAAGGTCATAGAAACTCCTTTGTGCACATTGGCGATGGAGAGTTTATCATGCCTGAGGGCCACGATCCCCGCGATAGCTACTAGTTAACATTCGC
>JBBRHB010000486.1:0-4458 GCA_038223355.1 Chloroflexales bacterium | reverse complement strand
GCCGCGCTCACGCGGCTCGCCGGTAGTCATGATGGAGGCCATGCAGAACGGGGAAGGCGGTGACCATTCCAACCTTGTGAACGGCAGGCCTCACGGCGTTAGCCTGTTCTGGAACCTGCTGGTAAAGCCCTTGATATGGTCGTGCCCGATTGAAATACCGAACGTACTCCGTGAGGACACGCTGCAGGTGCCTGGTATTCATGCCCAGGATGTGATCAAGGCATTCGCGACGGAAACTGCCCATCAAGTGTTCACAGATTGCATCCGCCATGAAGTAAGTAGCTGGAACAGCCCCCGGTCGAAGCTGACCAGGGGCTGTGTTGATAATCGATGTGATTGGTGACGTTGACTACATCATGCAGAAAGTGCTGCACAGAGGTCGGTCACATGACCTTGTACTGTCGTCTGTTGCGGGGTGATGATGGTCTTGCCGGAGATGAGATAAAGGCCCCAGGGTAGAGTCGTGGTCGCACCAGCATAGAACGTTTGGCCTTCCGCAATAATCATGGTGCCATTCTGCAGTGGGATGAGACGACCGGGGCCTGAGGCATTGATGACGAGTGATTGCCCAGTCGCCAGATTCGTTAGACTCAGCTTCAAGGTTCCCGTGACGATCTGCTGGATGATATTCCCATTCTTGTCGGTGAACGTTGTGATGTATTCCTTGCTGACGAGCGGGTCAACCTGCACATCGAAAGAGCAGAAGCCTTGGTCCGTGTACGGTGTGTTCACCAGCAGTTCTCGTGTTGGTGCATTCGCGGAGGCGATTGAGCTAGGTATAAAAGCGAGCATGGCCAACAGACCGACGACCAGCAGGCGGGCGAAATGTGGCACGGACATAGGACTCCTCCTTACCATGTGGGGCTACTACTGACGAGACCGATTGGGCCGAACCGGGAACAAGGAGCGGGGCAGAATGCTCCGTTACAACAAGGAGGTGCAATGCACCTCCCTGTAAGGACGGAACGCGATTGAAGTTAGTTCAGACTAACGCCGAAACCGACCGTGGCGAGCGTGGAGAGCGCGTAGCGCGCATACCGCAGTGTGAGCTTGAGCATTGCTGGGACCTCCTGAGCTGGGCATTTTTACGAGTGTACGCACAGTATAGTATGTTCCTAGCACCCCGTGGTCACGGTCGAGCGTTACAACGGAGTGACAGCAGCGTTACAGCCAGTCAGGGCCGGCGAACCTTCCTGCACAATCACACGCAGGGAATCTGGGCCTGCGACTTTCTCCCCGTCACCGATCTGCTCTTCAGACAGCTCTATGCCTTCGTCATCGTGAAATTGTCGTCTCGAAAGATCATGCACGTCGGCGTCAGACGTCATCCAAGTGATGAATGGACTGTCCAGCAACTCCGAAACGCTACCCCGTTTCACACTAAGCCACGACCTCCTGGCCCTTCGCCACTTCTACTGTGAAAATCCCGTCTCTCTATCGGTTAGCAGGTCGGCGCAGGTGCCGGTGACATCTGGACGATGAATCCAAGGCCCTCGATCTTCCGCTGCATCCGCTTCACAAGTTGCCGTTTGGCTGCGTCGCTTGGTGACGGCGTTCCGATCTCGCGGTACGGAACCCGGTCCTTCAACAATATGATCGATCGCCACCACCAACCGGTACGCCACCTGTGCTGGCTACCGGCGTCGTCCGGCTTTATTCTTATGCCCGATACAGTTGATAGCCAACACAGCGGGAACCTTGGATCCCGAACTACCGGCAGCGACGCATCGAGCGGACGTACATCGGAAGCGGTCATGTTGAGAAGGCCAACGACCTGCTTATTGCACGGCGACAGAAAGGGCGAGGCATGCACTGGAGTGAACAGACCAGCGACGCATTAGCTGCACTGCCAGCGGTCATGCTCAACCACGGGTGGGAGCAGTACTGGCAGCGACATCAGGTGCTCCCGCTGTTTGCTAGTTGACCCGGACCTTATTCGCGGAAACCGTGCAAGTGGGTCTTGGTCGACGCAGCTGCAACCACCCTCACCATGATGGCACAGTTGTATGCCGGCATGGTTCAGGACGGCAAACCGCTCATCGAGCTGACGCTGGAGAATATCCGGCAGGGCTCAGGCTTTGGGCCTCCGTTTACGCTTCCCCTGCCTAACGCTGCTGGCACTCAGGACCACGCTGAGCCTTGACCATACTTGACCACGCCAGCCTCGCCGTGTAATATGGTAGGTGGAGAATGGATTTATGGCGAGCGTATCAGCCCAACCGCCTCTCACCCGTACAAGCCTGTCAACGCCAGTACGCCGTGCCACCGGTCGACCGACCCTTGATGTCGTCGACTTTCACTGCGAAACGCTTAAGCCTGGGATGGGTGAAGCCAGTAGTGGCGTCTACCATGTGACAGGCACAAGCCACGACGATGCGACGGAGGTCCCCTGGTCGCTCGTCCTCAAAGTTGTTGCCGGGCCGCAGCATATCGGTGCCGCATCCCTCACCCACTTCTACGGGGACGCTGTCTTCGCCGAGCCGGATAGTCTCCTGTATTGGAAGCGCGAGGTGCTGGCGTACCAATCTGGGCTCCTCGATGACCTGCCACTTGGCCTCCGTGCCCCTCGCTGCTACGGGGTGGAGGAGCACGGCGACACCGACGCGTGGATTTGGCTGGAGCACCTACGAGATGTGTCCGAACCACAGTGGTCGCTCGCCCGGTACGGCACCGTCGCGGAGGCGCTCGGACGATTTAACGGAGCCTACCTCATAGGCCGATCGCTCCCGACCGCGCCCTGGGTCGCCCACGACTGGTTACGCCGCTGGGTCGCTCGGGTCGCGCCGACCTTTGCCGATCTCCCGCAGCTCCTCGACCATCGGGTCGCGCGGCACGCCTATCCCCCTGATGTGGCTGCCGGTCTCCAGCAGATCTGGGACGAGCGCGAAGTGTGGCTCCGGGCCCTGGATCGGCTGCCACAGACCTTCTGCCATCATGATGCCTGGCGCCGGAACCTGCTCCTGGTCGCGACGCCTGACGGTAAGGAGCAGTTGGCCACGATTGACTGGGCCGGCCTTGGCCCGGGACCCGTGGGCGAGGAGATTGGACTGCTGGTGGGCGTCGCCGTCCTGTTCGGCAACGTCGAGCTCGCTGACGCCGATGCGCTGGTCGAACTGGTCCTGGAGGGCTACCTCGCTGGCCTACGCGGCGTTGGCTGGACCGGTGACGCACGTGCCGTCCGCTTCGGCTATTTAGCGACGATGGTCTTGAAGACGCGGATCAGTTACCTGCCGTTGAGCATCGGGGCCATCCGGGATGAGACCTGGTACGCAGCGTACCAGCAAGAGTCAGGCTCGACGGTGGAGCAATTGGCGGAGACCCTCGTGCCAGTGTCCGACTTCTACCTCACGCGTGCAGCCGAGGTGCGCACCCTCCTCGCGCACCTGTAAGGGAAGCGCGAATACGCGTTGGGTCAAGGAAACGCGGCACAGCCCAGCGTTGGATTTTCCTCGGGCTTGCCCACGATTGGAACGGTTCTCACCGTCCTACTAGCCATACTGCCACACCTTTGACCGGGACATATTCGTGCGTACCAAAAGTGTCGTGAGCGAAAGCGGAAGAAGGCTCTTAAGTAGGCCCTAATGTAGCGAAGGCCGAAAAAACGGCAAAGTACCTGATCGTTTCCGGCTATGGTGACCTCCGAGGCAGGTCGACCGAGGCCAAACCGAGGCAATGCAGATGATTCCTGTGATACCAAGCGATCCGCTTTATACCAGTCTGCCGTTTTGCCGCATCAGGGCGTCAGAAACGACGGGTAATCCTGTGATAACGGTATTGCTCACAGGATTCCATCAATGTACATGTCAAAAGAGAGGCCTACCTTGCCGAAATTTGGGGCTTCGCTACATTAGGGGCAAAAACGCGTCACTTATCTTGCAAAATGACAGTGCGCGGTGAAAGACGAGCACCCGAACTGCTATTAGCACAGATGTGTAGTATCGATAATGTGCCTTATTGACAGTAGATGAAGAAAAAGCTATAGTCTGGGAAGCTGTGGAACAGGCTAGCGCTCAGGGGAAAGAATCGATGGCGACGACGAACAACCAGGATGGACCGATGCAGGCGATTGCGCCGGATACCGCGATCGAGTTCATCAGGCCGTCAGCCACAACCGGCCTGCAGCATGCTGTAGCACCACTTCCCGAACGCACGCTCGCCGACCTGCTGGCCGAGGTGATCCTGCGCGGCAAGTCGCCCCAGACGCGCAAGGCCTATCGCACCGACCTGGAGGACTTTCTGGTCTGGCTGCTCGGTCACTCCGTCCATCTGCCCGCCGAGCCCGACGTGCTGCGAACTGATGGCCACGTGGCGCGTGCCGTGAATGGCGCACTCTCCCGAGTCCAGCGCGTCACCGAGGCCGATATTAATGCCTACCTGCTGCATCTCGCGCCCGACAGCACGACCGGCTTGAAGCCCGCGACGCTTAACCGGCGATTAACACCTTTGCGGCTCCTGTTC
>JBBRHB010000485.1:0-4462 GCA_038223355.1 Chloroflexales bacterium | reverse complement strand
GGTCATGCACCGGCAACTCATGGTCTTGCTCTGGCGTTGATATGGATGTATCCATGCTAGGCCCCTAGCCCCATATCCGCCGCCCCAAAGGCTCCGGGCAACAGCTCGGTCATGGTGGTTTCAAGGGTGGCGCCGTCGAGGTTCGCGGCGGTGACCTGCAGGGCTGGTGCGAGCTCGATCAGCATCTGACGGCAGACCCCACAGGGTGGCACAGGACGGGGGCTATCGGCCACAACCACAAGGGCCACGAAGTCGCGCTCGCCCGCCGCGATGGCGGAAACGAGCGCAGTTCGTTCGGCGCAGATGCAGGTGGAGTACGCGGCATTTTCGACATTACAGCCGCCATAGACCTTGCCCGAGCCGGTCAGTAGCGCCGCGCCGACAGCGAAATGAGAATATGGTACGTAGGCGCGCCCACGTGCGATACGTGCCATCCCGATCAAACCCTGCCAGTCAATGTTCATCCTGACTCTCTCCTACACCTTCAACGACCGGCTCCGGCTGGCGCTGCACGATTTCGAGCTTGGCCGGTCGCAGTCCTTGGACTGATTGCACGGTGATCGTAACATCCCCCACCTCGATGGTATCGCCAACCTGCGGGATCGAGCCAAGCTGTTCGTATACCAGCCCACCCAGACTATCGACCTCTTCGGTGGCCAAGTGCAAGCCAGTATGGTCGTTGAGATCGTCTAGCGAGACGCGGGCATCCACGATCCAAGTGGTCGCATCTACCTGAATGATCGTGGGCTCTTCGTGATCGTACTCGTCCTGGATCTCGCCGACGATTTCTTCGAGCACATCTTCGATCGTTGCCAAGCCCGCGGTCCCGCCGTATTCATCCACGACCAGCGCCATATGCACCTTGCGGGTCTGGAGATTACGCAGGAGATCATCGACCTTCATGGTTTCGGGGACGTAATAGACCAGCCGCAGGACATCCACAATCTTATGGTCAAGATGACCGTCTCGCAACAAGGGCAACAAATCACGCACGTACAAAATGCCGATCACATTATCGACCGTATCATGATACACCGGGATGCGCGAATGACCGGCCTGCATCGCCGTACCAAGGGCCTCGGCCACAGTTAATGTAGACGCAAGCGCGATAATATCAACGCGTGGGACCATGATCTCACGCACCAGCGTGTCACCAAAAACCAGAATACCCTCGATCATCTGGCGCTCGGTGTGCTCGATCACACCTTCGTCTTCACCGACATTCACGAGCATCTTGAGCTCTTCTTCGCTGACTAGCACATTCCCAGACCGTTGACCGATGATCGGACGTACCAGCAGGTTGATGACCCCTGAGATAGGGCTAAGGAGCAGCCCCAGCACTGACAGGACGGGGGCTAGCAGTGTCCCGGTGCGCTCAGGATGGGCCATCGCGAAGGCTTTAGGGAGCGCTTCACCGACGATCAGGAGAATCAGCAGCAGCCCGACCAAGCTCAAGACCGGCTGCCACCAAGCCGACCAGGGCAAGACCATCAGCAGAGTCATGGTCGTCGCGCCGACAATCGCAACTGTATTCAAGGTCAGCGTTGTGGCCCGGATATGGGCGGGATCGTCGAGCAAGCGCACGACCGCTTGGGCGCGTCGCCGGCCATCGGCGACGAGGGCGTTGAAGCGACGCCGGGTAATATTGGACAACGCTGCATCGGCGGCAGAAGCGATGGCAGAAATCACCACACACACTGCAACGCCGAGCAGCAACCAACTATCAGTAGGATCCAAAATACTTTGCCTTCGATACTATGTAAACAACGTACTTAATGATAAATCTTTATGTATCCGCATGATTGCTTCAGCAAACAGCGGGCCGACACTAATCGAGCTAATGCGCGCGGCCTGAGCATTCAGCGGCAAGGTGATTGTATTCGTGATCACAATCTCTTCGATCGGCGATGTGACCATCTGGTCGAAGACCATGCCCGCAAAGATACCGTGCGTCGCACAGGCAAAAACGCGCTCTGCACCGCGGCTCTTGAGGGCCTTGGCAGCTTCGATCAGCGTGCCGCCCGTTGAAATCATATCGTCAACGATGATCGCTGTCTTGCCTTCGACATCGCCCACCATCTCGATGACTTCCGACACATCCGGCTCCGGTCGCTGCTTGGCAATAATCGCCAAGTGCGCCCCAATGCGCTCCCGAAATTTATTGGCCCTGCCTACACCACCGGCATCCGGCGACACTGCGACGACGTTGTGTAAGGCCTTCGCACGGAAATAATCTGCCAGTAAGGGACCGGCTTGCAGGTGATCGACGGGAATATCGAAGAAGCCCTCAATCGCAGGTGCGTGCAGGTCCATTGTCAGCAGGCGATTAGCACCGGCGGTAGCAATCAGGTTGGCCACCAGCTTCGCCGTAATCGGTTCACGACCCGTGGTCTTTTTTTCTTGCTTGGCATAGCCATAATAGGGCACGACCGCCGTAATCCGCGTCGCCGACGAGCGGCGCAGCGCATCGATCATAATCAGCAGCTCCATCAAATGATGATCGACGGGGGTCGTTAGCGACTGAACTACGAACACATCCGAGCCGCGCACGTTTTCTTCCAGCTTGATCCGGGTTTCGTCATTCTTAAAACGACCGACGAACGCGCGACCGAGGTTCAGGTTGAGATGCGCGACGATCTCTTCGGCTAGTCCACGGTTCGAGTTGCCCGCGAAAACCTGTAGTCGTCCATCCATGCTGTTGTTAACCCCCCTGGCAAATGCTGCTGACCACAAAGTACCGCTACTGCTCTGGCGGCGTATCGACGGGCGGCTTACGTTTGATCTGGCGGGCTGGCACGCCGACGACCGTCGCGTCCGGGTCTACATCGCGGTTGACGACCGAGCCCGCGCCGGTGCGGGCACCCGCACCAATAGTGCGCGGTGCTATGATGATCGAGTCGGAGCCAATGAAGACGCCTTCCCCGATTACGGTATGATTTTTGTTTTTGCCGTCATAGTTGGCGGTGATCGTCCCCGCACCGATATTCGTCCCCGCCCCAACGTCCGCATCGCCGATGTAGGAGAAATGGCCCATCTTCACGCCCTGATGCAGCATGGAGCGGTTCACTTCGCCGAAGTTGCCAATGTGGACGTTGGGTCCAAGGTGCGCACCTTTTCGCAGATGAGAGAAAGGTCCAATGTTGGAGCCATCATCCATAATCGCATCTTCAAGCACCGAATTTCGCACGACACAGCCACGACCAATTGTACTGTTTTCGATGACGCAATGGGGCCCGATTACACAGTTAGGGCCGATGGAGGTAGCACCGCGCAAGATGGTGCCCGGCAACAAAACGGTATCCTGGCCAACGCTGATATCCATATCGACATAGGTATGTGCTGGATCAACGACGGTCACACCACTCAGCATTAAGCTATGGAGGGTGCGTTCGCGCAATACTGCCTCGACGCCAGCCAATTGCACGCGATCGTTGACGCCCAACCCTTCGGTCGGATCTGTAAGATGCAGTGTGGCAATCGCACCCGGCCCACGCTCACTAATAGCCCACTCAACGAGATCGGTTAGGTAAAACTCGCCTGTACGTTCATTTGGCCGCAACTCCACCAATTGCTCCCACAGCCAGGCCGCGTCATACGCTACGACACCTTGGTTGACCTCGCGGATTTGCTGCTGCTCAGCTGTGGCATTGCGTTCTTCAACGATCCGGACAAAGTGTCCGGTAGCATCGCGAATAATGCGACCGTAGCCCACTGGGGAAGGCGGTGTAAAGGTGGTCGTCGCCCCGACTACACCCGGCTGATCGAGCAACGCCACCAACTGTTGCACCGAACGGGCGCGCATCGTGGGGTCAGCCCCGTATAGCACTAATATGCGATCAACCTTGCCCTCCAGGAGGGGCTCAGCTTGCAGCAAGGCATGGGCCGTTCCGCGCCGCTCATATTGCACCGCATACTGCAGCGTGTCGCCGTAGTGGGCTTGCAGCTGATCCAGCGTTGTTGGTGCCAGTACCAGTACGCGCTCCGTAGCTCCAAGCGCTGCCGCCGTGCGTAGCACATGCTCAACGAGCGGCACCCCACAGGCAGAATGCAGCACTTTGGGTAGCGCCGAGCGCATGCGCGTCCCGTCGCCGGCGGCGAGGATCACGACGCCTAGTGATGGTGTTTGCATAGCATTAAAAACAGCCGCCTCTCGCGAGCCAGCTGCAACAACAAGCCCCTGGCGTATCTCCGCCGCCAGGGGGGACCCATAAGACATTCACTTGGATGACCACGTTCATGAGCGATGCTTAATGAGCGCCTGTCCCTTACGATCTGGCTAGCGATCTAGGATTCGAACCTAGACTAAAGGCTTCAAAGGCCTCTGTGCTACCATTACACCAATCGCTACCAAAGCATCGTCCAGCGCATGGGTGCAACACGCATCGCTCGCTGAACGCAGGAGCAGTATAGCATAGTGCACCATGGCATGCAAGGTATATGCGCGGTTGTTGGACGCCTGGCG
>JBBRHB010000484.1:0-4478 GCA_038223355.1 Chloroflexales bacterium | reverse complement strand
AACCAACCGGGGATGGCCGATGTCATCGGTAGCCGTGCAATCACACGCGGCGAAAGATGAACTGCGGGTCCATGAGCATCAGTGGACGCTCGGGCAACTCCTGAATAGCTTGGTAGAGGTTGGACTGCAATTGGAACATTTTGCCGAATACCCTGACCTGTATTGGAATCAGTTTCCACAACTGCCTCTCGATCTGGCGCGGCGGCTGCCGCATACCTTTGGGCTCCTGATGCGGACGCCTGATTCAGGCGAAAACCAAGCAACATGTGGAGATCTTAGCGCGGTTACCCCAATAACAGGCAGTCGCAGGCAAGGCCCTGCTTCTATGCGCCAGCCAGACCAGTGTCGAGCATCTCACGCCAGACGAGCAGCATCAGCTTGTCACAAGCTTACTAGCACGTGCGGATCACGTTGCTTCACAGCGACAACGAAACCAGGCCGCTAGTGATCTGCTTGACTCATGGGAGCACGAAGGCGAGCCCGAGGAGCAGCAGGAGACACTACAAGCATTACAGCACGCTCTTGACGAAGATCGCCCCTCCTATCGCAAGCTGTTTTCATGAGCTTAATTGTCCTGCTCGATGCTGGACTACTTGGTCTTGTTTCCAATCCACGTGCGACATCAGAGACTCAGTACTGTAGACAATGGCTCCGTGGACTATTAGCCGATGGAGTGCGGGTAGTGATTCCTGAAATCACGGATTACGAGGTACGACGAGAGCTTCTCCGATTGAACAAAACGCGTGGGCTAGCAAGCCTTGATCGATTACAGCAAACCCTTGACTATCTTCCGATCACCACGGCTGCGATGCGCTTGGCAGCTGGCTTTTGGTCACAGGCCCGCCAGCAAGGACAACCAACTGCGGATAACAAGGCGCTTGATGCGGATGTTATTCTTGCAGCCCAAGCCGTGACGTTTCCACAACCACCCGGCATTCCTCCCTATACAGTGCTCATCGCAACTACGAACGTCGGTCACCTCAGCCGCTTTACTGCGGCTCGGGAGTGGCATGAAATCATCCCATCCTAATTGACGTGGCTGCTATACTCCTAGGAGTTTGCCGTTCCGCGCGGTACGCTTCCTCAAAGCGGAGGCTCCTATGAAAGCTGTAGTTATGGCCGGCGGCGAGGGCTCTCGCCTGCGGCCACTCACGATTAATCGCCCTAAACCGATGGTTCCCCTGGCAGATCGCCAAGTGCTGGGTCATATTGTCGAACTCCTTAAGATGCACGGCATCACCGAGATTGTGATGACGGTTCAGTATCTGGCCAACGTTATTCAAGATGTCTTTGGCGATGGCTCGGCCTATGGTGTGCAGATTACTTATTCGGTCGAAGAGCGACCGCTCGGGACAGCCGGATCGGTCAAAAATGCCGCCCATCTATTGCTAGACGAGCCGTTTCTAGTCGTCTCGGGTGATGCGCTGACCGATGTTAACCTGACCGAATTGATTGCTTTCCATCAGACCAAAAAGGCGCTGGCCACCCTCACGCTCAAACACGTACCGAACCCACTCGAATACGGTGTGATCATTACGGATGACAACGGCTGTATTCAACAGTTTGTAGAGAAGCCATCGTGGGGTGAGGTCTTCTCTGACACCGTTAACACCGGGATTTATCTGCTTGACCCTCAGGTCTTAGAATACGTCGAAGCTGGGCAAGTCGTGGATTGGTCCCAAGACGTGTTTCCGGCCATGCTCAAACGCGACGAGCCGATCTACGGCTACGTTACCTCGGGCTACTGGACCGATATCGGCACGATTGAAGCCTACCAGCGGGCGACTAGCGACTACCTGAGTGGCAGAGTGATGCTGCCCCGCCGTGGTACCAATCTGGGTGGTGAGGTATGGAGCGACGGCGAGGTCGAGATTGCGCCTGATGCCCAGTTGCATGGGCCGGTATTTTTGGGCCAGGGCGTTAAGATCAAGGGCGGAGTCATGATCTATGGTCCAACCGTGATCCGTGATTACACGATCATCGATACCGGTGCTCATATTGATCGTTCGATCATCTGGCGCAACTCCTACATTGGCGAACGCGCTGAACTTCTGGGGGCGATCGTTACCCGCCAATGCAACATTAAAAGCCGCGCGCTATTGTATGAAGGGGCAGTCATCGGTGATCAAACGGTGATCGGTTCGGGTGCGGTGATTCAACCAGATGTCAGAATTTGGCCAAGCAAAGAGATTGATGAGGGTGCGACCGTCAGTACCAGCTTAATCTGGGGCTCGCAAGGTCGGCGCGTCTTGTTTGGGCGCTATGGCATTACGGGGCTGGTCAACGTCGATATTACGCCCGAGTTTTGTGCCAAGCTGGGGGCGGCGTTTGGTGGGACATTGCCGCGTGGTGTGACGGTCCTCATCAATCGCGATGCCCACTATAGCCCGCGCATGTTGAAGCGCGCTATCGTCTCCGGGCTGCCGTCGTCGGGGGCGAATGTGCTGGACTCGCGCAGCTTACCCATCCCCGTAGCTCGCTTCCTGGTTCGGGCGCTTGGGACGGCAGCCGGCGTGCATGTACGCTTGTCTCCATTCGATAGCCGCGTGGTTGATATCAAGTTCTTCGATAAAAATGGCCTTGACCTTGATACCACTGCCGAGCGCAAGATTGAAAGCATCTTCTTCCGCGAAGATTATCGCCGGGTCTATCTGGATGAGATCGGCCGGATTACCTATGTCTCGGGCGGCGACGACCTCTACATCCGAAGCTTTTTACAGGCCTTGAGCCAAGAGGCTGTGGCGGCGATTGCCAATGATTTTAACATTGTCGTTGACTATGCGAACGCGGACTCGTCGGGTGTGCTGCCGGCAATTCTGCGTCGTTTGCACTGTGACGTCGTCGAACTGAACGCGAATCTCGATGAAGCCCGCTTATTCCAAACGACAGAGCAGTTCGATGATGGCATGGAGCAGCTATGTGCGATTGTGCCGGTGCTGCATGCCGAATTCGGGGTGCGAATCGACTCGGGCGGTGAAAAAATCTTTATTGTCGATGATCGTGGTCGCCTGCTC
The DNA here is from genome assembly GCA_038223355.1 of Chloroflexales bacterium. GTDB lineage: Bacteria > Chloroflexota > Chloroflexia > Chloroflexales > Kallotenuaceae > JACDGP01. The sequence goes on along the minus strand of JBBRHB010000484.1, from coordinate 1,464 downwards.
AATGGCCTGCAACTGCTGGCAACGATGACCGAGCTGTCGATGCGCTGCTATGGTCCCTGTAAAGTAGCAGTACCGGTCACTGCGCCGCGCGTCTTTGAGGCGATTGCAGCACGGCATGGCGGCACTATTGTGCGAACCAAAGCTGCAGTATCGGCCTTAATGACCACGGCTTCACAAGATCCAAGTTATGCAGTGTTGGGCGATGCGGCCGGTAATTTGATCATACCTTCCTTCAACCCGGTGGCCGATGGCTTGTTCGCGACCGTTAAGCTGATGGAGTTGCTGGCGCTGCAAAAGGTCAAGCTCTCGGAGGTCGTTGACAGCCTACCGCCGTATCATGTGGCCCAAACCAAAGTATCCTGCCGCTGGGAAAATAAAGGCAGGGTCATGCGGATGCTCAACGAGCGCTTTGCCGAGCGGCGTATGGAACAGATCGATGGCATCAAAATCGACCTAGGCGAGGAGTGGGTATTGATCCTGCCTGATCCTGAAGGACCATTTTTTCATGTCATTTCCGAAGGCACCAGCGACGACCAGGCGCGTGAGTTGACTGACGAATATGCAGCTATCGTGACGGGCCTGCAATGACCGAGCAGCCAGCATCACATGCAGAGCCTAGGCCAAGAGCGCGCGGGCTCGGCATCCAAATTGGACGCTTCGAGCCGGGACCGTGGAATGCAATTACCGATGTGGCAGGGGTACGGGTCGGACATACGACATTGATTGCGGGCGATGGCCCGCTGATCGTTGGTCAGGGTCCGGTACGAACCGGCGTGACCGTGGTCTATCCCCATGCTGGCAACATTGGCACCGATCCGGTCTATGCCGGCAGCCATGTTTTGAACGGCAACGGCGAGATGACCGGGCTGTTGTGGATCCAAGAAGCCGGGAAGTTGACCACGCCGGTGGGCCTGACGAATACTCATAGCGTTGGCGTCGTGCGAGATGCGCTGATCAGCTATGACCTGCGGCAAGGTAGTAGTGTTCAATCAGCTTGGTCATTGCCGGTGGTGGCCGAAACGTACGATGGTGTGCTAGTGGAGGTGATGGCTCGCTATGGGCGAGGCGCGGCATTTGGTGTTTGACAATCCCACGTGCACCCCGTATACTACTCAACCGTGAGCAGTGAAAGCTGTTCATTCTGGTTTGCGCCAGATGTACCTGAACAACTATGGAACGGCCCCATCGTCTAGCGGCCTAGGACGACACCCTCTCAAGGTGTAGATCGCGGGTTCGAATCCCGCTGGGGTCACCACCTACCTGGTCCGCTTGGTAGCTGAAATCTGTTCCGGATGTTGCGGGAGTGGCTCAGTTGGTAGAGCATCTCCTTGCCAAGGAGAAGGTCGCGAGTTCGAATCTCGTCTCCCGCTCCACTTTAACAATCGAACGAAAAAGTGTTCCGTCGCTGGAAGAGCGCTTCCAGAGGAACTTCCCGACTTTCCGGGGCCCTAATCGGTCCCAGGC
>JBBRHB010000483.1:0-4484 GCA_038223355.1 Chloroflexales bacterium | reverse complement strand
GTTGATACGCTCAAAGCCCGCGCGCCGCGCCTGCTCAAAGGTTGCCAGCGCTTCGCCGGCTGTATGGATGCGGCCCAGCACCCGCAAGGTCGCATCATGCAGGCTTTGTACTCCAAAGGAGATACGATTAATCCCCAGCTCGCGTAATCCCCGCAGGTACCCCTCGTCGAGCACCGTCCCTGGATTTGCCTCGGTCGTCACCTCGGCGTCACGCAAAGGCACAATCTCGTTGGCAGCAGCCAACACCTGCTCCATTTGCCGCAGCGACAGCATCGTCGGCGTCCCACCGCCCAAAAAGATCGTCGGTCGCAGATTGGCACGCGTGAGGGCTGAGGCCAGGTGCCCCCTACCCGATCTGAGATCGAGCGACTGCGGCGTTGCCGGTGGTAGTGACTGAGCGACGCTCCTCAGCTCCGTGCACAACGCGGCGACATACGCATCAATCCGCGCCTCCATATTGGCATACGTATTAAAGTCGCAGTACGAACAGCGCCGCTGGCAAAATGGAATATGAATATACAGATGGCGTGGATACTGCATCGCTACCTTAATCCAGCTCTACGCTATAGGCCTGCTGAATGCCAGCCTGCGCCTCGATCTCATCAACCGCGGCCTGTGGCACCGGCTCGTCCACAGTTAACACCATCATGGCCTGGCCACGCGGATTGAGCCGACCGACATGCATCGACGAAATGTTGATATCCAGCTTACCCAGCAGCGTACCCACACGACCGATTAAGCCGGGCTGATCACGGTGGACCGTGAAGACCATCGACTTCGAAGGCACAAGGTCGAGGTGATAATCTTCAACCTGAACGATATGCGCTTCGTCGTTGACAGCGGTACCGCCGAAGGAGTGCACGAGCCCATCTGCCGTCGTCACGTTAAGCTGGAGAAGCGACGCATAGCGGACAGTATGGACATCCTTGCGCTCGCTTAGTGCCAGGCCCCGTTCCCGAGCCAGTAGTCCGGCATTGACCGGCGTTACCCGCGTTTCGCTGGCTCCCGCCAACAGGGCAGCCAGGATCGACAGCCGAATTGGCTCCGTCGTGTGTTCTGCCAACTCACCCGTATAAATCACCTCATACGAGCGCGCGGGCTCATGCACCAGTTGGCTGCTCAATTTCGCCAAAAGGGTGCCCAGCGCCACATAGGGAGCCACGATCTTCCATTCTTCCGGGGCCACAAAGGGCGCATTGACTGCGAAGCGCGGCGTGCGGTCTTCGAGCGCATCAACGACGCCTTCGGCCACGTCCAGCGCGGTTAGCGTCTGCGCCTCTTCGGTCGAGGCACCCAGATGTGGTAAGGCTATCAAGTTAGGCGCCTTCATCAACGGCGACTCGGTCGGCGGCTCTTTCGCCCACACGTCGAGGCCGGCTCCGCCAATTTGGCCCGAGTGTAAGGCTTCGGCCAGCGCTGCCTCGTCCACAATCCCACCGCGTGCGCAATTAATAATCCACGCCCCACGTTTCATTTGCGCGAGCCGCTCAGCATTCAACAGGTTGCGCGTTGTATCGATCAACGGTACGTGCAGCGAGACAATGTCGGCTTGCCGCAGCAACTCGTCAAGGTTGACCGGCTGTACACCAAGCTGAGCCGCCCGTTCTTGCGAGATAAACGGATCATAGGCCAGCACGGTCATGTCGAAGGCGCGCGCACGGCGCGCGACCTCGGCTCCGATCCGCCCTAGCCCCAGCAAGCCCAACGTTTTACCCCGCACCTCGGTGCCCATAAATTTGCCGCGCTCCCATTTGCCACCGATCAACGACATATGGGCCTGTGGCAATTGGCGCGCGATGCTAAGTATCAGCGCCAGCGTCAGTTCGGCAACAGCAATGCTATTCGATGCCGGCGCGTTCACCACCAGGATCCCACGCTCAGTTGCGGCACGTTGATCGATATTATCGACGCCGGTCCCAGCTCGCCCCACGACCTTCAAATTACTCCCGGCCTGGAGCAAATCCGCCGTCACTTTCGTTTGTGAACGTACGACCAACGCCTCATACTCCGGCAGCAGCTCTTTAATTTGCTGGGAGGTAAGATTTAGTTTCACGTCAACGTCGGCAGCCTTACGCAGCAGCGCTAAACCTTCATCGCCAATTTTCTCCGTTACCAGAATCCGGCTCATCTATAAATTCCCCCACGAAAAGGCGGGACCTAGTCCCGCCGCCGACCATGTCATGCTTAGGTTTGTATGTCGCTTGTCATTATACCATTCGCCGATATCACCCCTTGCAAATAGTGATATACTGTACAAAGCTGAAGGAACACATAGATGTCTGTAGATTTCTGTAGGTTTGCATGGCATTGAGTAGTACACGACCCGAAAATGACTGGTTGACCTTGAGCCAGGCTAGTGAACTCTTAGGCGTTCACCCCGCGACCTTACGGCAGTGGAGTGACGAAGGCAAAATTGGCCTGTTCCGGACGCCAGGGGGTCATCGCCGGTTCGCACGGAGCGAGGTCGAACGCCTCTTGCATGTCTTGCCGGTGCGTGGTTCGGGCTTGTCGGCCTTTGTGGCTAGCGAAACCGTAGAGCGCACACGCCATGATATGCCCGCTGTCCTACTGCACCAGCCCTGGATGCAGCGACTTGATGCCGAGCACCGAGACCGCTGGCGGCTGGCTGGTCGCCAATTGGTTGGTCTCGTCGCACAGTTAACTGTCAACACCGAGCCTAGTAAGCAGCAGCGGAGCGCCGCCGTCAGCTTAGGACAAGTCTACGGCCAACTCCTGGCACAGGCCGGGCTAGAGTTGCCCGATGCAGTGCTGAACTTCTTATTCTTTCGCGACTCACTGGTCGAAACCATTATCGACTTGCCCTCAACGACCGGCTTGGACCGAGATGCAACGCTTGCCACCATGCGCCGGGTAAACAGCGTGCTGAATGATGTGTTACGCGTCATGATGGACAGCTTTGGCGAGGAGCACGTGGGGTGAAGGGCTATCCCATCACATTAACGAACCTCCAGCGCGGGCGGTGTATTGTTGTCGGGGGTGGTACCGTCGCTGAGCGCAAGGTATCAGCTTTGCTGGACGCCGGCGCAACGGTGGAAGTCATCAGCCCCGACCTCACATCGCAGTTAGCCGCCCTGCATGCTGCCGGGCAGATTATCTACCACGCCGAGCCCTATCGTCCAGGTACCCTCACAGGAGCATGGTTAGTCATTGCGGCAACGAATGAGCAGGCCATCAATACAGCAGTTGTCGACGAGGGGCAGGCTGTCGGTGCTCTCGTCAATGTGGCGGACGATCCAGCTGCCGGTAACTTCCATACAGCCGCCGTGGTTCGGCGCGGCGATATAACCCTGACCGTCTCGACTGGCGGTGCCAGCCCTGCCCTCGCCGCGCTCATGCGACGGCGGCTCGAAGCAACCTTCGGTCCAGAGTATGCCGAACTTAGCACATGGCTCCGACAGATACGTGACACAGTTGGACCACAGCTGCAGCCACAGTCACGCACATCTCTCTATCGGGCATTGGCCACCGAAGAGGTATTAGACTGGCTGCGAGCGGGCGACCATGAACGACTGGCGACCTATACCGATCACCTTTTAAGCACGCTAGAGAGGATCGTCCCGTGATCCTGTGTGGCATCTCACGCTTTTTATGCATATTGTTGTTGTCGGCGTAGATCATCACACGGCTCCGGTCGAGGTGCGGGAACAGCTCGCATTTCGCGCCAGCGCATTACCCGAGGCGCTGGCACAGCTAACCACAGCAGCAGATGCGCCGCTGCTCGAAGCCGTGATCCTATCGACCTGTAATCGCGTCGAGGTCTATGGTGTAACGCATGACGAGGATGTAGCAGCGGTGGAGCAAGCAGTAGTAGCTTTTCTCCATCGTTTTCATGGCCTGGACCCAGCTACGCATGCCGGCCTCTTTGCCTGCCGTCGTGATACAGAAGCCGTACGGCACCTCTTCAATACGACCTGCGGCTTGAACTCCCTGATCGTCGGCGAGCCACAAATCCAAGGACAGGTCCGGACGGCCTATCAAGTCAGTGCGGAGGCACAAACCAGTGGCTCCATCCTCCATGCACTTTTTCGGCACGCCGTAGAAGCAGGGAAGCGGGTTCGTACCGAAACGGGGATTGATCGTAATGCAGTCTCGGTCTCGCAGGCCGGCGTCGAACTGGCCCGCCGCCTGCTCGGTAGCCTGGCGCAAGCCCGGATTCTCCTGGTCGGCTCCGGCAAAATGAGCGAATTAGCGGCCAAGAATCTGCTCGACAACGGCGCTCGCTCGATCACGCTGGTGAACCGCACAGTTGAAAAAGCGTACCAACTTGCCCAGATTTGGGGCGGTGAGGTATTGTCCTTTGAACACCTGCCGCAGGCCCTCTGTGCGGCCGATGTTGTGATTACGTCGACCGCTGCCCCGCATACCATCATTCACGCCGAGCACGTCATAGCCGCCGTCGCCAACCGTAGTACGCCGCTAATCATGATCGACCTCGCTGTGCCCCGCGATATCGAAGAGGCCGC
>JBBRHB010000482.1:0-4497 GCA_038223355.1 Chloroflexales bacterium | reverse complement strand
TGGTCAAGGAGTTCCATTTGCTCGATGGCTTCGTCGCTATACATCGGCTTATAACGGAATTGCTTCGTTTTGACCAACCGTGGCCCACTACCATTGCCGGTTGAAGCAATTGCCGCCTGACTAGGCTCCCGTCCCGCCGATGAGTTGGCTTCTTGCCCCTGTTCTGACTGACCACGTCGGAAGTGACGGTTCTTGTAGCGCGTCATCTGACGCTGGAGATGATCATGCAGTGCGTCGATCGCGGCCCCGAACTCTTTATCATGCTGTTCGGCCCTGATAATCACGCCATGCTCGCCTTGTAGCGTCGCCTGAGCAATATGGGTCGTGCCGGCATTATGCTGCTGGCGGCGTGATACCTCGACGGTAACCAAGCCAATCCCATCGCTATAGCGTTGCAGCTTTTGCAACTTTTGCTCAAGGTAGCTCCGCTCCTGTTCGGTAAGCTTGGCGTTCCGACTCTTAATCATGATCTCCATAGCAGAACCTCCTGTGGTCGCTTGCAGACCGCTTTAAAACAGGCCACCCTTGGCACATAGGGCACCAAGGGCGGCGAGATTAAACTTTCAATTTGGCAGCTTGCGGCGGTCGACGCATGGCATTCCTTCCACTGCTCAGCTTATTCTACACCCGCCAATGGAGAGGAGCAAGCGCCGTGCGGTCTATTTAAATCTCGTATGATAACTCGCTATGCGCCGCGCGTAGTCGCTCGCACAAGTCGCTCAGAGTTGTGCGGGCCAGTTCCTGGCGCATGGTAACACGGAGGCCGTCCCATATGCTATTGAGCACGGCATCGGCCCGCGCCTGATTATCGTCGGCGGCGTTATCGGTGACGACCACTAGCGGACCTTCTAGTGCCTCCCAGATTTCGAGTACGCTGGAGGCTGCCGCCGGTCGCGCCAGCATATGACCGCCGTGGGGGCCACGTACGCTCGTGATCAAGCCCGAGCGCCGGAGTTGTAGCACGAGCTGATTCAAGTAGGTTTCGGGAATATTCTGCCGTTGGGCGATGTCGCGACTCAGAATCGGACCTTGATCAATATGCAGCGCGAGGTCCAAGAGTGCCCGCACACCATACACCGTTTTTGCCGAGATGCGCATTATATATCGCCTACATATTGATCGTTTTGTACGGTTAGTGTGGACGGAGCTCCTTGATCGCCTCAAGGATATCGGCGACCTCAAATGGCTTGGCTATAAAGCGGGTAGCGGGATCATGGAAATGCTCGGGATGGTTACGACCCGCGCTCATCATAATCATCCCGATGCTAGCTAGCTTCAATTCAAAGCGCAAGGCTCGGTACAGCCCCCAGCCGTCTAATCCCGGCATCATGACATCGCTAATCATAAGCGCTGGTCGCAATCCACCTCGCAGCTTCTTGAGCGCCATGCGCCCATCCGCAGCAGTTTCGACCTCTAAGCCTTCGTCGCTCAGTATATCAGACAGAAGTTGGACAATTGTAGCTTCATCGTCAACCACCAGTACAACCATACAGGACGCCTAACCATAACAGTTGGGTTGTATTGTGCAAGAACAAGGCCACGCCGTATGCCGGCCATTATGGCGTTGGCGGTGAGCCTTGGCTCGTGGGTGTAGGGGCCTGGTGGTCGGGCAGAGCATGGAGGATGATTCGCTGGGTAAACTTGAGGGGTCCGGTCAGGGGCCAGCACGTAACCATGGTGATTTGCTCGCTGGGCGTTTCTTCGATATAGCGCGCATTTTCGTGCCGTTGCGCGTCAGTAACTGTCGGACCAAGCTCGTCAACGATGACGCGATCGCTCACAGTATATGAGTACTGCTGGCCATTACTCCAGATGAGCACTTTGCTACCTATCGGTACCCAATACAAATCGTTGAAAGGATAGGCCGAGCCGCCGCTATGTCCTGTCAGCACAATATTACCGGCCTCACCAGGATTAGCCGTGCCTTGATTATGGCCAACGGCATACTTGGGGACGTCCCAGATCGCTACCTGAACACCATTTTGCTCTTCCAGATGCCAACCGACCTGCTGAACCTTGCGGTCAACCTTGATACTTGGAATAACGACTCGCGTGATGGTACTGTCGCCCCAATTGCTCCCGGTCTGCGGTATCGATGAGCTGATTTCCCGGTTGTCGCCCGGATTGTTAATTTGGATATGGGGCCGCACATGCGGCTCGATATCAGCGTGAACATCAGGTACGACCGGCTGAAGAACTGTGGGCGCAGGTTGTGTCGTTGACGGATGCACAGGTAATGGGGTGGCGGTAGAAGCGACAATGGCGGCCGAGGGCAAAGGAATGGAGCTACTACCATCTGCCGCCCATAAGTTATAGCGTTCGTCAGCATAGAGGCCGCCTACGTACAGCAGCAGGTATGCGCCTACGAGCATTAATACGTTGCCCATGGTCCAAATCGTTTTGTTGCTCAGCGTTATCATGCGCGGCTGGTCCTGATTGTTTGCTACGATGTGACTGCCGGAGTATCCAGCGCCTCGACCACGGCATCCATTTCTTCGAACGTGTTATACAGATGTGGCGATAAACGCACACCGCCCTCCCTGATCGCTGCCACGATCCGTTCTACGCGCAGACGATCAAACAGGATTTGGGCCGGAATATGCGGATGAACAATTGTCAGAATGCCAGAACGATGGTTCGTCATCAGCGGCGTCAAAATACGGTAACCACGTTCGCGCAGTCCAGACACCAAGCGGTCGGTCAACAGAGCTACTTGTAAGGCGATCTGCGCCGGACCGGCCGCCAGAAGCAGTTGCAGGCTTTGTTCCAGCCCCGCGAGCCCAACCAACGAGCGCGTCCCTTCTTCGTAGCGTCCGGCACTTTCCATTAATGGACTTTCATAATCGAAGGCGGCAGAGTCCCGCCAGGCCACCCCCAACCAACCTACATTCGCGGGGGTTAGCAGATCTCGTACCGCGCGGTTTACATAGAGAATACCAACGCCCTGCGGTGCAAGCAGCCATTTCTGCGCGCCGAAGGCACAGAAATCGACCGGTGTCGCCGTGAGGTCCAGCGGCAGGACGCCTACCCCCTGGATCGCATCCAACGATAGGAGCACATGCATTTCCCGGCAAAGCGCGCTGATCGCCGCTAGGTCGATCCGGAAGCCTGTACTATATTGGACCCAGGAGATCGCCAGCATGCGTGCACCGCGTAGCGCCTGCCGCAAGTCGTCAAGCATAATTTGACCGTTGCGTGGCTCAACGAAGCGGACCTGGACACCAATAGTGCGTAACGCGAGCCAGGGATAAACATTGGCCGGAAATTCGCCGCGCACGGTAACGATGACATCACCGCGCTGCCAGGGGATACTACCGGCGACAATTGATAGGCCTTGACTCGTATTTTTCGTAAAAGCAATGTCGTCGGCTGCCACATGCAAGAGCTGGGCAATCAGCCCGCGCGTGCGCTCGACCGCTGGCATCCATTTCGCCTCGGCAAGCACACCACGGTCCCGAAAGTCGGCGGCAAAGGCCGCCATGGCATCTGCCGTTCGGCGCGGCAATGGCCCCAGCGCAGCATGATTCAGGTAAACATAACGTTCGGTGACCGGAAATTGTTCCCGGCGTAGTGCAAGGAAATCAGGCGTGCTGGTCATAACTAATATTGTACCAGGGGAACGCTTACACTTCTGCGCTCAGCGACCATTGGCTCCGTGTCAGGCGCATCTCGGCCCAGGCCGCGTACAGTTCCGTCTGACTCCTGCGAAAACAGTCGGCGAGCGGCGTGTACGCTGGTTCGTTGAGGAAGGCATAGTCGGCCGTCAGGCCCGCAGCCTGCCAGTAGCGGCGCACCTCCGTGAAGCCAACCCGCTCATAAAGATGGCGCGCCCGTCGATTCCAGCAGGCGACCTGCAACTGCAAGCTCTCCATTTGCCAGTGACCGAAGTACGCTTGAAGCCAGCCCTGGAGTGCTTCTCGACCGAAGCCTTGGTCAACATAAGGCGCTCCTAGCAGCATGCCAAGCTGGCCGTCGCCGGCACTCTCATTGAGCGAACGCAGTGTGATCCGACCAATCACATTGTCGGCAGCGACGATTGTCCAGAACTGCAGGCCGGGGTTGAACCAGGCCCCTGCCCATTCAAGATCGAGCTCCAGGCTGCTGCGGAGCTCGGGATTAAAGATTGCCAATAGGGGATCCGCGAAAGGCGGCCAGCTCTGATAGCCATCAAGATCCGCGCGTTGCCACGGTCGGATAACGAGGCGCGCGGTCGTGATTGTGGCATTAGGGGGGATCAAGCGCGTTAGCCGGGCCGGCGTCGTCGCCCGCGTACCGGTCGCTGCAGCACCACCGGCTCGCTCTCGAGGATGTCACGTAAGACCGACGGTCGGTTAGTAATAATGCCATCAACGCCGCGGGCGATTAGCTGGCGCAGCACAACGGGGTCGTCCACGGTCCACACATTAACGCTAAAGCCTCGCCGCTGGACGGCGCGGATAATGCGTGGCAGAAACGGCAGTTGAAAGGCCGGATGCCAGCTCGAGGCATGCAGCCGTC
>JBBRHB010000481.1:0-4509 GCA_038223355.1 Chloroflexales bacterium | reverse complement strand
AATTGAAGCTCGCGATGATGTCCCCTTGTCTTTCATTGTGATCCTCCATACTTGCCGGTAGGGCCATATCTTGACCCCCTTTAAGTTTGGACCTACCACACTTGTTAGACAAGGGGACATAGTCGCGATGATGAGGAGACCTTGGTCTCCTCGTGGCTGCGCCGTTCGTCTATGAAGGGACGAAGGTTTATGGTTGGCGGCCGGTTAATCCTAGTAGTCTGGATTGTAAATCGGCATCGTGCGGGACCTCGACTTTGGGGCCAAAGACACCGATGGCGCGCCACTCCTCGGCGTGCGGGTATATTTCATCCCACAGGCCTTGCACCAGCTCGTGGGGCAGCCTGGTATCGGCCCCGATCACTTTGGCAATGTCATGCGCGCGCAGACCGCGGAAGCCGTTGATCTGCCAAAAATACTCCCGCGCGGAATAATCACCGAACGAGCAGTGGACGGTACGCTCCAGGTTTGTAAGTTCCTGCGCCGCACGGCAGGCTGTCGCCACGATCTTGGCAAAATTGCCTTTGGGATCATCGCCCAGGAGATCACCCTTAAAGTTTTCCTGGCCGGCCTCGTCCATCGTTTTCCCGGCCAGCATGTCCGGCACCCAAGCATCATCATAGGCGTGGTAGCCAATGACCTCGCGTAACGTCACTTTGCGCGCTGGGTCACGCGTGGCAAACTCGGGCGGCATTTCCATATTCCATTGATCATCCCGAATCTGATCAACGACCTTGTTTAAGGTTTGATCAGCCAACACAAAGACTTCTGGTTCAGTCATGAGCTGCTCCTTAGGAGAGTTGGAGATTCATCCGATAGGGAGGCGACGACGTAGCCCTATGTTAGCATGTATGTTCTTATGGGTCAACCCCCAAAAAGCGCACAAGAGGCAGCACGTTTAGCGAGTGTACACAAAGCGTAGCATTAGTTGTTGTACAAGTTCAGCCGGGTCTTGGGACAAGGCGGGATGGACCGGCGATGTTTGAATCAGTGTGCTGCGCGGGGCAACGAGCCAGTGAAAGCGTTCTTGGAGTGGCAAGGAGCCAATCGGGCCCGCAGCTTGCCCACCGCGGCAGATTGTGGGAATGCTTGCCAGATAGGCTGTAAGCATGGCGGAATCCGCCTGGGGGAACAGCGCGTGCAAGCGCTGCAGATCAAGAGCGATCTCGGCGGCGAGAAAGCGCCGTGGCCGGCAGAAGACGATCACACCGGCATTGATGAACTCGGCCCGCTCGACGTAGGGTACGACCCGGATGACGGCGTAATCGCAGGGACTACCGCTGAGCACTGACAGCCTCTGCCACAAAGGCGCGTGGAGCAGCCAGTCTACTCACGAGATAGTCCCGATATGCGCGGCGATGCTCCTGGGAGGCCATGAACTTTGGCTCGTCGTGCAGCCATTCATCCGGAATGAGGTCAACGATCTCGCCAAGCGCCGGGGGCAGCAGGCGCGGGACGAGTGTAGCATCTGCTGCCAGGAGATCGCCTGCGAACGGCAAGAGCACGTGGTCGCGGATGTAACGAAACGGGCTCCGGCTACTGGCAAGGTAATCATCCCAGGCATGGTGAAAGAACAACGCCGCGCCGTGATCGATCAGCCAGAGATTGTTCTGCCATACCAGGAGATTGGTGTTCCGAGGCGTGCGATCGACATTGGTTAAATAGGCGTCACACCAGACAATGGATGCTGCCAGCTCCGGATCTGGGGCGTCGCGTAGCGGATCAAAGGCTAAGGCACCGGGCAAGTATGCGAGTGCCAGATTCAACCCTGTACTCGCCAGCAGTAACGCCTGAATTTCCGGATCGGGTTCGGCACGGCCCAGCGCGGCGTCAAGTTCCACAAAGACCAATTCCGGCACCAAGAGGCCGAGTGTTCGCGCAATTTCACCGCCAAGGAGTTCCGCAATCAAAGCGCGTTGGCCCTGGCCAGCCCCACGAAACTTGACTACATAGAGGGCGTCATCGTCAGCTGCCATGATGGCCGGCAGTGACCCGCCTTCGCGGAGGGGCTGAATATAGGCTGTCGCTTGTACGGTACGTAACTTCCTGCTCATTGGCTCCTGTTCCTTACGCCAGCCATGGATCGTCGTCAGGGTAGCAAAAGCGGAATGGACGTGCAAACACGTATCAAGAACCAAGTGCGGCTGCGCCTGTCTCTTATAATGGCGGTGGTGCACCCAGTAACGAAGCAAGCGTATGCTCTAGTACACGGATCGAGCACAAATAATCTGCTAGCACGATATGCTCGTCCGGCGTGTGGTCAAGGCGCGCGTCACCGGGGCCGTAGGTAACAATGGGGCAGCCCCACGCCGGGCCAACGAGGTTCATATCCGAGGTGCCGGTCTTGACTACGAAGCGGGGAGAAATGCCTTCACGCTTGAGACTGCCGATCAGAGCGCGGGCTAGTGGGGTGGTACGTGAGGTACGAAAGGCCTCGACGCCGCCCAGGATATCGACCTGGATCTCGCCTAGGAGCTCACGCAGATGATCTGCGGCGGCGGATAGTCCAATATCTTCCGGCAGTCTGAGGCTAAGCTCTAGGTCACACCAGTCTTGGAGGCCATCGCTACCGCTACGAATGCCGACCAGGGCCGGAATTAGCTGATCCCAAGCGCGTTCGCGGCCCACGTTGATAGCGCTACTCCAATGACGCAGTTGCTGCCACAGGTCGCTGCCTTGCTCGGCTACTGTTAAGCGGTCGTGGGCGGAGTGGCCGCTGGCTTGGGTGAGATGGATGCGCGCACGGAGACTGCCTTTGTAACCGACGGTGATTGCAGCCGTACCGCTTGGCTCGCCCACGATACAATAGTCGGGGCGATAGGCATTGAGGATACCTTGCGCGCCGCGCGATGAAGGCGCCTCCTCTTCTACGCAGCCGATCACGGTAACACGTCCGTTTCCAGCCGATGCGCCGTAGCGTGCAGCAGCCGCGACGAAGGCTGCAAGCGGTCCTTTCGCGTCAACAGCGCCACGGCCATACAGCTTACCATCCTCGATGCGGACCGGAACCGAGCCGGGGACTGTGTCAATGTGGCCAAGAAGCACAACCTCGGGCCAGCCCTGCCCAATGTGGCCGACAGCATTACCTGTTGAATCAACGTATGCTTCGAAGCCGATGCGTTGCATAGCTGCTACAAGGTAACTGACAGCGTGATGCTCATGGCCCGAAACACTTGGGAGCGCTACTAGGCGATACAGAAGATCAACCGCAGCGGCATCACCTAGCGGAAGTACAGCGAGAGGTGGAATATCAAGCTGCATGACCGGCTACCGCTTCCACCGCGAGTACGGTATGCAGCGCCTCAATAACCCGATCAAGCTCCTGTTCCGTGATAATCAAAGGTGGAAGTAGCCGGATGACCGTTGGACCAGCCGGCAGGGCAATGATGCCTTGTTCGAGCAGGGCACGCAAGTAGGGCGCGGCCTTTTCGCGCAGTTCGATGCCAATCATCAGACCGAGACCACGCACTTCGCGGATACGTCGGGATGAGGTCGCGCGCAGTTGCGCCAATACCTGCGCGCCCAGCCGTTCGGCATGGGCCGGGAGATCAGCTTCAACGGTGGCATGCAGAGCGGCCCGGGCAGCAGCACAGGCCAGGGGGTTGCCGCCAAAAGTCGAGCCATGAATACCTGGGGCAAAGGGGACGACACGTGGGCCAAAGGCCGTCGCACCGATGGGCACACCGCCACCCAGAGATTTTGCCAGTGCCAGAATGTCAGGTGCTAGATCGAGGTGCTCGATGGCGAAAAGCCGGCCGGTGCGGCCCATGCCGGTTTGTACCTCGTCGATCATGAGCAGTACCCCACGCTCGCGACACAGGGCCTGCGCACCGCGCAAAAACTCGGCGGTACCGGGACGTACGCCACCTTCGCCCTGAACGACTTCGAGTAGCACTACGGCGGTCGTGTCATCAACGGCGGCAGTGAGGGCCGCTAGATTGTTATACGGGACGTGGGTGAAGCCAGGGACAAGCGGTAGGAAGGCGTCACGATAGTGGGCTTCCCAGGTCGCACTCAGGGCACCGAAACTGCGGCCGTGAAAGCCGCGCATGGCAGCGACAACGCCGGTACGGCCGGTGGCAGCGCGGGCCAGCTTGAGGCCGGCTTCAATCGCTTCGGTGCCTGAATTGGACAAGAAGATACGGTCTAGCCCGGCAGGTAGCAGTGCTGCCAACTCGTGCAATAGGAGGGCGCGCTGGTCGTTATACAAACTTTCGGGACAACTCATTAACCGTCCCGCCTGCGCTTGCACCGCCGAGACAACGGCAGGATGGCAGTGACCCAGGTTAGCGACACCGTAGCCGGCCGCGCAATCAAGATAGGCGCGGCCATCGGCATCCCAGACGGTCGTGCCTGCGCCACGTACAATCGTGAGGGGGCGCTTGGTATAGACGCCGGTGCTGTAGCGCGCTTCGAGCGCCTGGTAATCGGGTTGCGTTTGGGTATCAGGATTCATCGCCTGCTCATCCTTTATTACTGTGTGCTATGAAACATCTGCCAGTACCGATGCAC
>JBBRHB010000480.1:0-4510 GCA_038223355.1 Chloroflexales bacterium | reverse complement strand
CTTCGATTGCCGCCTTTCTTCCTTTGGTTTCGATGAGATCATGCAGGGTGCCCATAAGTATGGATGCTGACACAAACTCTGCCGGCTGTCCCTCGGGGAATTAGTGAGCAAGCTATTTGAAAAAGCTATTAGAGAGTCTTTTATTAGCTTGCTCACTAATTCCCTGTGGATAACTGCCTAACTCATTGACCGAGGCCGTTGACTGCTCACCAATTCCCCGATGCCGCTCACCAAAGTCCCGGCTGCCCCTGTGCACAGATCGGCGCACGATGTCCTGGCTGGATCTTATCACTAATTCCCCGACCGACTGGGGAGAATTAACTCGATCAGACAGAGAGACAAAGGGGCGGATATCACGCGCTTGAAGATAAAGATCGAGGAAGTTCAACACTGGCTTCAGCAACGCATGATCGTGCGGATGCGGCGCGGCGTTGAGGGAACCCACGAGAAATAGTCCCCTGACTAGCTGCATACCGGGCAAATCCAGAATACCAACATACCCGCCTACCCTCCTTCCCGCCTATCCGGCTATTTTCCTTGCAGTAACCTGCCGAAATATGCCGCTATCCCCCTAGCCGGAAAGCCGGCTTTGGAGCTAGTCGGAAATGGGGAATATACTCACCGTAGCGTCAGGGAAGGGCGGCGTATCCAAAACCTCTACCGTCATGATCCTGTCGGTCAACCTCGCCTCTCAGGGCTACCGTGTGGCCGTCATCGATGCCGACCGCAACCAGTCCTTCGCAAGCTGGCACGCCCAAGCCTATGAGGGGCCGGAATTCACCTGCCGCAGCGAGATCGACCATATCAAGGTTGTCGACCTGGCCGGCGAACTGTCGGATAGCCATGATATCGTGCTGGTTGACACAGCGGGCTTCGAGAGCCTTACGGCGGCTTCGGCCATCGGTATGGCAGATTTTGTCATGATCCCCTGCATGCCTGACCGTGGCAGCGTCCGCGAGGCGATGCGGACCGCCCAGCAAGTCGCCAGTTTAAGCAAGGCGGCTAGGCGGACTATACCGTATAGCATCCTACTCACGCGCTGGAAGCCACGCGGCCTGTCTGAGCGGGCTGCACTGGACAGCCTACGCGAGGAGAAGCTGACGATTCTCGATAGCAGCCTCGGCGATTTATCAGGACTTTACCAAGCTATCCTTCAGCGGCACCGTACCCGTGGGCGGGAAGGTGGGAGAACAAGCGTCCATCCTGATAGCGGAGCTAGTCGGGAAGGCGGCTATACCGGCTAGGCGGAAAGGAAGGAAGGTGGCATGAGTTTTAAGCCGAAGCGCGTCAGCGGCGCCGATCTGGCCGCGCAACTCTCTGGAGCCACGGCGAACCTGCCGGCGGCGGTGCCGGTGCTGTCAATCGTTTCGGATACAGCCAAGCAACGACCGCCGCCCGTCATTCAGATAAATTTCAAGGCTTCAGAAGCGTTCGCCGATCTGATCGCACGTGAGGCCGAGAAAGTAGGATCAACGCGGCGGCTGTTCGCCCGACTGATGCGGAATGCTGGGTATGACGTGCCGGAAGCTGACGTAAACCCGCTGGATAATAGGCGCAGAAGGGGATAGGCGGGTATCTGATAGGCGGGTAGCCCAGCCCCTTCCGTGAGGGAGTTTGTCTCCGGCGCTTACACCTTAACCTGCTCGTCACCGCCATCATCCTGTGGAACACGCGGTATCTGGAGCGCGCCCTTGCCGCGCTGCGCGAGGTCGAGGACGTGCCCGATCATCTGCTCGTCCATCTCTCTCCGCTCGGTTGGGAGCACGTCAACCTGACCGGCGACTACGTCTGGGCCGCCCAGGCGAAAGCGTCGGAAACCCTGACGGATTCCGGCCGCTCCGGGCCATGCCAGATCCCATGCGCAAGGCTGCCTGACGTTCTCGATATGTCCCCTTATCCGTCAAATCCGCACCGTTAGTTGGTTCCAGCCCTTATGGGGCGCGGCCGGTTTCGCATAATCCTCGATGTGCTCACGTGGCGCCTTGGCGGGGCAGGGGAAGCAGAACTTCTCGTCCAGCCACAGATCCGTCGGATTGCGCGATCCACATACTCCAGCGGCGCGGTGCGCTCGATCGGGAATGCCAGCCTTCGTTTTGCATTTTTAGCACCCGTTACGATCGCGGCTACGACCATTTCGATAAACATACAAGTAGCGCGGCTGGAGACATACATGGAGCTGAACCATCCGCAGCTGTTAGGCGTCGGGGTTCTGTTGCAAACGCCAGGGCGGCCTGTTTGAGATCAGGGAAACGAGCTGGGCAGTGGGGCGGGCACGATAGCGATGGATCAGGACGGCGCGTTCAAGGGGCGGCACTTCTCCGCTACGGTAATTCTGTGGGCGCTGCGCTGGTATCTGGCGTTTCCGACCAGCTACCGCGACCTTGCCCTGATGTTGTCGGACCGGGGCGTTGAGGTCGATCACACGACCTTGTTCCGATGGATCCAGGCCTACGCCGCGACGCTTGAGCAGCGGATCCGGCGGCACCTGCGGCCATGCACCGGTTCTTGGCGGGTGGACGAGACCTACATCAAGGTCAAAGGCGTCTTGACCTACCTGTATCGCGCGGTGGACAGCCTGGGTCAGACCATCGACTTCTTGCTGTCCGCCCGGCGGGATGCGGCGGCGGCCAGGTGGTTCTTCCGCAAGGCGCTGGCACAGCCGCACACGATGAACCCGCGCACCATCACGATGGACAAGAACCCGGCCTATCCGCGTGCAGCGGCGGAGTTGAAGCGAACCAGCGACCTGTGGCGCTTCGCGCGGCTGCGGCAGTGCAAGTATCTGAACAACATCGTCGAGCAGGATCATCGTCGGATCAAACGGCTGGTCCGGCCAGGACTTGGCTTCGCCAGTTTGCCCACGGCACGACGAACGCTGGCCGGCTACGAGGCGATGGCGATGATCAGGAAAGGGCAGGTCCACAACATCGGCGGTCGCGACATGCAGGCGCTGGCCACCTTTGTCGCCAGCGTGTTCCAGATGGCCGCCTGAAATCGACGGCCACCGATCTTTGCTCACCCTGTCTCACGGTTTGCAACACAACCGTCCGGAACGTCCGTTCTGAGGCGACATAGTTGAGGGCTGCGTCGAGCGGCATGGTCGCAACCCCAACGTGCCCGTCAGCGCATCGGCGGCGGCCAGTTGTGACCTGACAGAACCGGTCCGTCACCCTATGACCCGCCGACGGGCAGGTCGGGCCGGCTCTGGTACATTCGCGGCTAGTTCCGCGTCAGACCACATCCTCGGCCAGTACTATGCCGAAGCGCTCTGCGCTGCGCACGATGTGCGACTGCACGTAATAGCGCGCCTCCTCCGGGTCGCGGCGCCTGAAGGCCTCAAGGATGCGCTCATGCTCCACAACGGGTTCCCACGCCCGGCTGTAGGAGGCCTGCGGCATGCGGATAACCTCGATCAGCATGTCGCGAAAGCTGGCGTGCAGGTCGGCGAACAGCCGCACGCCCGAGATCGCGATGATCAGGCTGTGGAACTCGAAGTCGGTCTCCGTTGCCTCGTGCAACTGCATCGCGCGGATCTGCGTGCGGAAGCTGTGAAGGTTGCGTTCGAGCGCGTCGATATGCGCGTCGACAACGCGCATCGCCGCCAGACGCGCAGCCTGCCCCTCCAGCATGTGACGGAACCGGCACAGATCAAGGCGCGGATAGGGGGCGGCGAGGCGCACGATCTTCGGCGCGTCGGTCGGCACCGCGATCGTGTCGCGCACGAATGAGCGAAGCGAAAGCCCACCGCCACATTCCGGTGCGGTGCTGGCTTGAGCAGACTGCGTGCCGTGGTCGGTGAGGCGGTGCGTGATGGACATCAACGAGTGCTCTTATGAGCAGTCATACGACGGTCGTAAGAGTGGTCTTTCCGAGCGCGTCGAGGTGCGTGCCCGACCGGAGCGTCGGCGGCGATGGAGTTCTGCGGCCAAGCTGGCCATTGTTCGCGAGACCTTGGCGGCTGGCTCGACGGCGCAGGCGGTGGCCGACCGGCATGGGATTGGCACGGGGCTGATCTACACGTGGCGCAAGCAGATGCTGCGGGCGGCGATGGCGGGCTTCGCCGCCGTCGAGATCAAGCCGGACGTCCCGGTGGCCTTGCCCGGACCGGTCCAGAATGCCGTGGCGCCTGCGCCGTCATCGCCACCGGCCGGCGTGTTATCGAGCGCCATGCCGGGCGGGATCGAGGTCGAGCTGCCGTCCGGAGTGCGGCTGCGCTTCGGGTCCGATGTGGACGGCCCGGCGTTGCAGCGCATTCTGGCGGCCTGGCCGCGCCATGATGCTGCCGCCGGCCACGCGGGTGTATCTGGCGTGCGGATACACCGACATGCGCCGCGGCTTCGATGGGCTGGCCGCCCAGGTGCAGACGGTACTGTCGCTCGATCCGTATGGCGGGGCGTTGTTTGTCTTTCGTGGACGCCGGGGCGACCTGCTCAAGGCGCTGCATTGGGACGGCCAAGGCCTGTGCCTCTACGCCAAGCGGCTTGAGTTGCCGCGGGCCCGGTTCGTCTGG
>JBBRHB010000479.1:0-4530 GCA_038223355.1 Chloroflexales bacterium | reverse complement strand
ATGAACCGGCAGTAGTCAGGCACGGTCGAGTAAAGTCCGTGGCCGCCCATATGCAGGTCCGGCTCTTGCGGCAACTCCATGTCCATCATCGGCGTCAGCGACCCGTCGGTCTCGCGTTGATGGATGCGCGCCAAACTCTTGCGCATGGGCGGCGTCAGCGTGAACGCAGTGCTGGTCATCCCCAGCGGGGCGAGGATGCGCTCCTGCATAACGTCCCCCAGCCGCTTGCCTGTAACCGCCTCTACGACCTGACCAGCCCAATCTATGTTGCTGCCGTATTCCCAGGCGTCGCCAGGGTCGAACAGCAGCGGGGTGGTCAGGGCCGCCTTGGTGGCGGTGATAACGCTGGGCTGTCCGTGGCTGGTAGCAAGGCGCTGATAGCTTTCATTGAAAAAATCGTAGGCGAACCCGGCGGTGTGCAGTAGCAGCATACGCGTTGTCACGTCGCGCTTCGGCGCGCGCAAGAGCGGCTGCCCGTCTGCATCAAAGCCGTCCAGGACCTGCAAGGTGCCAAGGTCCGGCACATAGGTCTTGGCCGGTGCATCCAGGTCCAGCCTGCCATCTTCGTGCAGTTGCAGCACGGCAGTGCTGGTGATTGCCTTGGTCGTCGAGAAAATGGCAAATACGGTATCCGCCGTCATGTCGGCGTCGCTGCCCAGGACCCGCTTCCCTGTAGCACCCTCGTAGAGCGTGCCATTCCGGTCGGTGGCCATTGCAACCACCCCAGGTACGCGCGGCTTTCCCGACACGGCGCGTTGCAGGACCGCGTCGCAGGCACTGGCCAATGTGCTTGGCATCTCGTTCTCTCCCCATGAGGAACCGGCCGTTCCCGGTCCTGATTGGGACACTGGCATAGGGCTGGGCTGGTTCCCAGCCTGGTCGCCAGCGGCTGTGCGCTGCCTGCAAAAGGCACGGTCGGGGGCGTGATTCAGATCTGGGTTACATGTGGAACGTGGGATCCTCCGGTTGGTGCGGCTCTGGCCACTTTTGGTGTAACCCATAAACCGCCCGTTTTGAATCACGCTCATGCAACACGGCTGCGCAAGCACTAAACCTGCCATCACACGCTTCTGCCGTCTGCCCTGCTTGCTGCCCACTCTACAGCCGCCCCGTCCGATGACTAACAGCTCCTGAACGGGATGTGAGTAGGATTCTTGGCTGATGGGACCGGAGGAGCGGCTGGATAATAGAGGATCTGAATCGACCATCCAGGCATAGGTCGCGTTGTCTCACCTGCCCGAACACGCCTCGGTGCTGATTCAGCATAAGCATGCTCGACGGCCAGCCTTCGAAGGGTGAGACGGTTCACGCTGAATCACCCACCTTTGGGTACTATAGGGAAGTGGTAACAGACTTAGTATAGGAGTGGGTGGGTTCTTCAGCGTGGATAGATGGCTCACAGGTGGGCGATTCAGCGCACTTCTTGGATCCCAAGGTGGGCGATTCAGCGAGGTTAGCTATGTGGATTATTGTTCCGGTGGGTAATTCAGCGTGGACAAGTATGCAGGTGGGCGACTCAGCGTGGATGGTTGCCTTTCGGCCCCGGGCGGACCAGTTACGGCAGCACCTCTGCGGCACCAAACCTCAATGGCGCTCCCAACGCAGTCGTGCCTGAGCGGCTATGATGCCGTAAGGTGGGCGATTCAGCGCGGATATTGCCTGTGAGGTGGGTAATTCAGCGTGACGATGCTGCGCCGGATGGTTAGCGTCGTGCTTTGAGGAGATTGACTTGAGCGACATCAGCACGCAGCTGCAGCTTATTGGACTTGAGGAAACCCGCAGATGGGCCGTAGCTGGATCTGCTTCGCCCAAGGAACGTCGTCGTAAGCTCGACGAGGTTGAGATCACTCATGAACTGCTTTCCTCACTGCCTTCGCACGACGACCTGTCGTTCCTGCACAGCGGCCTGTGCCAGACCTGCCTGCCGCACAAGCGGCCGTCCAAGAACACTTCGATCTGGCGGCGTCACAGCGGACGTTTTACCCTCATTGTTACCCCCGGCTTGATTGACAACACTGAGATTGAGACTCGGTCCCGGCAGCCTACTGAAGCCGAGTCCGACGCCATGTACGTCGGCGTTCC
Organism: Chloroflexales bacterium; assembly: GCA_038223355.1. GTDB lineage: Bacteria > Chloroflexota > Chloroflexia > Chloroflexales > Kallotenuaceae > JACDGP01. The sequence goes on along the minus strand of JBBRHB010000479.1, from coordinate 2,448 downwards.
CTATGGCACAAAGGCGCGGCTAATCCTGATACACCTTCAAACGGAAGGTTTGAAAAACAGGATTGTTCCGCTAGGAAAATCTCTTACCGCCTTCATGCGGACCTTAGGGATCTCCAGCCAGGGCGGCCAACGAGGCAGCATTACGCCATTTCGCGAGCAGTGCCTCCGGATCGCTTGCGCCAATTTCAAGCTGCAGTGGTCGGAAGGGTCAAGGTTGATCGTGTCCGACACCAAGATCGTTGACGGCTTAGATCTCTGGGGAGCGAAGGGCGAGTCTAACTGGACAGGTGCGATAGAACTCTCTGCCAAGTTTCATGAACACCTCCGCGAGCATGCTGTTCCGCTGGATAAGCGCGCTGTCGCTGAGCTGGCTCACAATAGCCTTGCCCTTGACCTCTACGCGCTGTTTGCCTACCGCCTGCCCCGCTTGTCGTCACCGCTCCACCTGCGCTGGTCGCATCTTGCGTCACAGTTCGGTGCCGAGGACACTACCAAAGAACTCGGACGGCGCATTCGTAACATCCTGCCTAAAGTCCTCAATGCCTATCCTTGGGCTAATGTCGAAGTTGTTCCCTCGGGGTTGACAATGCACCCCTCAAAACCTGCGGTGCCAAAAGCGCTGGTCCAGGGCTTCCGGCTGCTCGAAGGTGGCCCGGCAACCACCTGAGCTTCGCCTTCGTCAGTAGAGCAAGCTTCCTGGAGAGCAAGGTTAAGCACGAGCCTACTGTGCCTGTTGCACCACCTGCAAGCTCTGTAGGGACGGCAAAGTTTGATCATCGCCATCCAAACAGAAGCCGGCCGTCTGGCTGCATCTGGACAACACATGGGCCACGCAAATCGCCTGGCGCTCCAATAATTGTTTCAGTAACTTCGACCCATCCTTTAACCCTTTTCCCAGTTATCATGGGCACAAACCCGTTCAGTTCTTCGCCAGTAACCGCAATAAAATTTTGCGTTCGCCCAAGTTTTCTTGAAGAAAGGGATGGCCGTTCATACACCGCCGCCACACTTATAGTGCGGCATGATAAACCGGGAGAGTTTGAGAAGCTAGCTCCAACTCTGTAAAAATCTCCGCTCACCAAGAGTGAACTTGAAGCACCCAAAATCGCTACAACGACAGTGAAAAATGCCATGTATCTTTCCTCATGTTGGCAATATAGCAACCGTTCAAGCACTGCACCTCACGTAGTGCATTAGCCACCTGGATGAGTAACGGCGACACCATACCATCATACAATTCAGATGGGACGTGTACTGCAGCTTTCAGCAACGTGTGACGCTCCTTGATCCCGTTCGCATCCACCACTGTCATTGTCTAAGCGTCCAAGGGAGAACCTCATGCACCGCGCACTTCTCATCACCTCGCTGCTCCTTCTACCTTCATTGGCATCAGCCAAGTCACAATGCACGGCGCAGCCCTCCGATCTGGACGATAACGTCCACTCTGTCCAGCAACCAGCTGCTCCCTTACGGCCGTCGACTCTCCAGCCTCCGACGGCAGCATCTACAACACACGTCATCTCTGCTGGTGAGATCAGCCGGACGCCAGCACTGCGACGCATTGCCTCCGCCGGAGCACAACTGACCAATCTGGGCGCCGAGCACGGGTTGCGCACCATATTCGCCCGCAACGGCCAGAGCTTCCAAGTGTTCTACTTGACCCCGGACGGGCAGGGGGCGGTCGGAGGGATCATGTGGGATGCTGACGGCCGCAACATCACTCGTCAGCAGGTGTCCTCGATAGACGGGGCCATCCCGACCGTGACCATCGCCGCAGCTCCAACTGCGCCTCCCACGACGCCCCAGGCGGCTTCCATCTCCGCCCTACAGGCAGCCGCGTCCACGACGCATGGCATAACTGGCGTAGCTTCTGCGCCGCGGCTGTGGGTGTTCATCGACCCGCTCTGCTCCTTCTCAGTGCGCGCGATGGAGCAGCTTCGACCCTTCATCGCCAGCGGCAAGGTCCAGGTAGCAGTCGTCCCGCTATCTCTACTCGATTACGAGGACCACGGCCGCAGCACGATCGCCGCCAGAGTGATGCTCAGTAAGGGTGCGGAGCGCATGGTTGATGCCTGGACCAGCAACGCGCTATCCGGGGAACCTGATGCCACATCGGCGGCAACACTGCAGGCCAACATGGCCGTATCCGAGGCCCTAGCCCTGCGTGGCACGCCAACCTTCTACTGGCGCAAGGCCGACGGTTCGGAAGGGCGCCAAGAGGGCCTGTCGACCGATATTGAGGCCATGATCGCGTCTATAGCTCCGACTGGGGGCTGAGGTCGTGGCAAAGAATCCCATGGACGCACCGGACAAGCCAAAGCGATGGACCCTGTGGCGAAGCGTGCGCCTCGTCATGAGCGCGCCCGCCGCCTGCTTTGGCGGCAAGCAGATCCGTGAGAACGCGGGATACATAGCCGACCTGGTGCAGATGATCCGGACTGGACCTGG
>JBBRHB010000478.1:0-4532 GCA_038223355.1 Chloroflexales bacterium | reverse complement strand
AAGTTGACCTATCGCATGCCCACAGCGGTAATGATGTGTATGATAATCGACCAACAAAGCAATGACTCCTCATCACAAGCTACTATCTTACCGCATTCAGGGCCTCATTCGTGCTAAGGGCTGGCGTAGATGAGGTGATGTTGCTGGAGAAGTAGCAGATGCCGGGACATGACATTATCGTAGTTGGTGCCTCAATGGGTGGCTTAGAGGCCTTACGCGCGTTGGTATCCGGCCTAGCCGAGGATCTCCCAGCTGCCCTGTTTATTGTCTGGCATATGCCCGCAGAAAGCTATGGATTGTTGCCAGAACTCCTGCAGCGTGTGAGCTTCCTCCCAGTCACGAATGCACAAGATGGCGAACCGATCCAACTGGGCCGGGTCCATGTCGCCCCACCGGACCAGCATCTCCTGATTGAAGCGGGCCGCGTGCGGCTCACGCGCGGACCAAAGGAAAACCGCTTTCGCCCGGCGGTTGACCCCTTGTTCCGTTCGGCGGCCTATGCGTATGGTCCGCGTGTGGTTGGGATCGTTCTCAGCGGTGCGCTTGACGACGGCGCAGCTGGACTGCGGGCAGTTAAGAAGCGGGGCGGACTAGCGATCGTGCAGGCACCTCAGGATGCGATCCAACCTTCGATGCCTAAGAGCGCAATGAAGTATGTGTCTGTCGATTACGTTGCCGCCGCCCACGCCATTGGACCCTTGCTAAACCATGTAGACCGGGTGGAGGTTGTGGAACAAGGAGGATTGCCAGTGTCAGATAATCTCCAAATCGAAACGCGGAGCGCCTTTGAGGACAACGCCCTCGCCGCTGGTGTGTTAACGTTAGGACAGCCATCGCCCTTTACGTGTCCCGAATGCCATGGCACGCTCTTGGAAGTCGCCACCGAAGACCTCCCGCGCTTTCGCTGTCATACCGGCCATGCATTCTCGATCCAGAGCCTTATTGCCCAAGTGAGTGCGTCGATCGAGGAAACACTATGGAATTCAATTCGGGCGATTGAGGAGCGGATGATGCTTCTGCAGCACGTTGCACGGCATCTCCAAGCGGCAGGCGATGCCGCCCCTGCCGAACAGCTCTTAGCGCAGGCGCGTGAAGCCGAGCAGCAGGCGCAGCTCATCAAGCTCGTTCTGCTACGGCGTGGCACAACCGCCGCCGAACCACCCGCAGCTGTCTAGCACCACAATCCTTTCACATAAAAGAGGCTAGCACGGTATACTTAGGTGCACTCTCGGAAGGAAACTATATACATGCCATTCGCGCTGGATGATGCGCAGCAACACGTCGCTCCCAACATGGTTAGCTTTCCTGTGGTTGGTCTCGGTGCTTCTGCTGGCGGCATACAGGCACTGTCTACGTTCTTCGATCACATGCCGCCCGACACAGGGATGGCTTTTGTGGTTATCCTCCATCTTTCACCTGATGCTGAGAGTAATTTGGCGGCGGTGCTCCAACACCATTCCGCCATGCCTGTGCGGCAGGTAACGGAGCCGGTGGAGCTTGCGACCAACCAGATCTACGTTATTCCGTCGAACAAGCACCTCACGCTGGCGGATAGCATACTCCTGCTTGCCGATGCCAATTCTGAGCAGGGCCGCCACGCGCCAATCGACCACTTCTTCCGCACGCTCGCCGATGCACACGGCAGCAACGCAGCGGCCATCATCCTATCGGGCAGTGGCAGCGACGGCTCAATCGGCATCAAGCGCATTAAAGAAGCAGCTGGCGTGACGCTGGCGCAGGATCCAGCGGAAGCCGAATTTGACTCCATGCCCCGTACGGCAATCGACACCGGCTTAGTAGACTTTGTCCTGCCTGTGGCTGCGATGGCTGACGAGTTGAGCGCGTATTGGCAGCGGGAGGCGCTGATTGAGTTGCCGGTCGAGGAGACGGAGCAATCCGACGCGAATGCTGAAGCATTAAGTGAAATCTTCACCATGGTTCGTGCGCGCATGGGCCACGATTTCACCGACTATAAGCGCGCAACGATCCATCGCCGGCTCAGTCGACGCTTGCAGGTAACTGGCGCAACCGACCTGCAAGCGTATGTCATGCTGCTACGGAGCCAGCCCAATGAAATGCAGGCGCTGTTACAAGATCTACTGATCAGCGTGACCAACTTCTTCCGTGATCCTGATGCCTGGGCGGCTTTGGAAGCGGTCATCCCGCAGCTCTTTGCTCACAAAGAGCCGTCTGAGCAAGTTCGCGTATGGGTTGCGGCCTGTGCCACTGGTGAAGAGGCGTACTCGATTGCCATGCTCCTACAGTCCCACGCGGACACGCTCGCGCACCCACCTACCATTCAGGTCTTCGCCACGGACATTGACGATGCTGCCATTGCGATTGGACGTCAAGGCATCTACCCGGCCGCTATTGCCGGCGATATCACTCCGTCCCGCCTCCAGCGCTTCTTTACCATCGATCATGGTCGCTATCGTATCAAACAGGAACTCCGTGACCATGTCCTTTTTGCACGGCACAATGTGCTCCACGACCCGCCCTTTTCGCGTGTGGATCTCATTACCTGTCGCAATCTGTTGATCTATCTCAATCACGAGGCCCAAGATCGTGTGATGCACAGGCTGCACTTCGGCATGCGCCCCGAGGGCTATCTCCTGTTGGGCAGTTCGGAGTCTGTAGATGGCGCAGCCAATCTATTCACTACCGTCGACAAAGCTCACCGGCTCTTCCAACGTCGCGCCGGGTCGCTCCCAGAAGCACCACCGCTTACAGCCATGATCGCGCCAGCACGGACCCGTCCTGAGCCTGTGCCCGTGCATCAGGAACGCGTCTTGCCGGTCAGTTCCTTCAGCGAACTCCATCAACAACTTGTGCTCCCCTATACGCCCCCTAGCGTTATCATCAACGACGATGGCGACATCGTCCATCTCGGACACGGGATTGGGAGTTTCCTACATTTCGGCGCGGGCGAGCCGTCCCACAACCTCCTCAAAGTCGTCCAGCCCGAACTGCGCATCGACCTTCGCACCGCACTCTTCACAGCGCGGCAACAGAGCCAACCGACCGAGATCCGCCGTGTCCACCTAACGATGGCTGGTGTTAGCCGGCTCGTTGACGTGATCGTGCAGCCCCTTATGGAGCCCGAGTGGGCCCGCGGCCATCTTCTGGTGCTCTTTGACGATGTGGGCGAAGCCAGCAAGGTTGCCGTACCTCCCCCATCGACCACTGACACACTAATGAGCCAGCTCGAAGCCGAATTGGAGCGGACTACATTTCAGCTCAGGACGACGGTTGAACAGTACGAGGTGGCCATTGAGGAGCACAAAGCGGCTAATGAGGAGTTGCAGGCGATCAACGAGGAGCTGCGAGCTGCGAGCGAAGAAATAGAAACGAGCAAGGAAGAACTCCAGGCGGTCAACGAGGAGCTTGCTACGCTTAACCAGGAACTGAAACACAAGGTTGACGAGGTCACCCGTGGCCATAATGAGCTGCAGAACCTCATCATTTCGACGCAGATCGGCACGATCTTTCTAGACCGCGAGCTCCGCATTAAGCGCTATACGCCCAGTGTTCAAACGATCTTCAACCTGATTCCTGCCGATCTGAATCGTCCGCTCGCCCACGTAACCCATACGCTGGTGTATGACCGGACCCCTCAAGATGCGGCAGAAGTGCTCCAAACACTTGGCGCCATCAGCCGCGAGGTACAAAGCAAGAGCGGACAGTGGTATCTCATGCGGCTTCATCCCTATCGCACGGCCGAGGATCGGATCGAGGGCGTGGTGGTGACCTTTGTGGATCTCACCGAGCGCAAGCAGGCAGAAGAGCGGCTACGCGAAAGTGAGGCGCGCTTCCGTGCAGGTGCCGACCTTGTGCCGGACCTACTGTGGCGCAACGACCCCCAAGGGGGGACGGTGTGGTACAACCAACGCTGGTTTGAATACACCGGTCAAACGCTCGATCAAGCCCAAAGCCATAGTTGGTTTGACGTGCTCCACCCCGATGACCGAGTAGGGGCGTTACAGAATTTTCAAACTGCCGTCACTGGCAGTCAACCGCTGCGTCACGAGTATCGTATTCGCGATACAAACGGCGCATATCGTTGGTTTCTGATCCAAGAGCAGCCGGTGTCGGATCCGGCCGGCCATATTACGTGCTGGTATGGCGCCGCCACCGACATTCATGAAGAGCGGATCGCGCTTGAGGAGACCCAAGCAGCCCTGCGCATCCGTGATCAATTCCTCTCGATTGCCTCGCATGAATTGCGCACGCCGTTGACCGCGCTCGTGGGCTATGCCTCAATGTTGGAGCGTGCCGCAGCGCAGGGCCAGACTACTCCACCGAAGATGACAAATATGATCAGCCGGCAGGCGCAGCGGCTCAACCAGCTCATCGACAAGCTGCTTGATGTCGCGCGGTTGCAGCACGGCCGACTTGTCATCGAGCGCCGCGATGTTGATCTCGTCGCGCTGACAGCCCAAGTGGTAGACGAGGTACGCGCCACGTTGCCACAGGGTTCCAGCCACACACTCGAATTGCGTTCCCCAGACGAACCGGTGATCATCGTGGGGGAT
>JBBRHB010000477.1:0-4544 GCA_038223355.1 Chloroflexales bacterium | reverse complement strand
GCTCTCGTTTCAGCAGCTCTAGCACCGGTGCCGGTCATTGCACCTGTGCCAGAGCTGCCGTAGTGACTACTGGCTCCAGTAATCGCTGGCCCAGCTATCCGACGTCCAGTTACCCGACGTCCAGTTACCCGACGTCCAATTACCCGACGTCCAATTACCCGACGTCCAATTACCCGACGTCCAGTTACCCGACGTCCAATTACCCGACGTCCAGTTGCCGGAGTCATATGCGACTGGATTGCTATTGTTCCACAGCATACGACTGAGTATTAGGCCGTGATTTGCAGTTGTGGCGGCGGATTGATGCGCCGCTGCATACACATTAATTTCACCGGCTCCGGCGGCAGCAGTATTAAAGGTAGATGCGGTAGAGATGAGCCGGTACTTAACCTGATCGGGGTTCAGCTTTGGATTGCCTTGTAGCAACAGGGCTGCGGCCCCGGCGGTGACAGGTGCGGACATAGATGTACCTGACATACGAAAGTAGCTGCCGGGTGCCACGATGTGGTCAGGGTGGGCTTGAGCAAGTACCGCCTGCGAGCTGGCCAGCAAGCTCACAATATTGGTGCCGGGAGCTACCACATCTGGCTTGGCAAAGCCATCCCCGGTGGTGCCATAGGCTGAGAAGGAGGCTACCGTATCATCCTGCACGTCTGTGGTACCCTGGTCGTTGGCCGCACCGACCGTGATCACAAAAGGATCATTCGCAGGAGGATAAAGCTGCCCTGGCCCCCCATTGCCTGCGGAAACCACGACGACGATATTCTTGAACCACAACAGTTCAAGCGCTGCATCAAGGGGACTGCTGTTATACGAGTCAGCCACCGTGCTCGTGAGCGAAAGGTTCAGGACGCGAATGTTATAGCGCGTGCCGTTGTTGTAGACCCACTGGAGCCCGGAAATAATATCGGAGGTCGTCGCCTTGCCGGTGTCGTCCGTCACCTTGACGTTAACAACATTGGAAGTCGGCGCTACGCCAATATACGTGCCATGTGAAGCATTGCCATTACCTGCGATGATACCGGCGATATGGGTTCCGTGACCCAATTTATCGTTGGGCACGTAACTGCTCCGCGGGAACTGGGCATCTACGAGAACTCGGCTTGCCCCGTTGTCGGTATTGCCATTGCTGTTGTCGGCCCCCTGTAAGTCGGTATGCCGGGCAATACCACTATCTATTACCGCTACGGTCACCGGTTGAGCCTTCTTCGACATCTCGCTCCATAGGCGATCTGCCTGGATGGTACCAACATATGAACTGAGGTTTGCTTGAGTACTGTTGCACGTCGTGCAGTTCGACTGCTGGAGAGCATCATCAATGGACACCCAGCGAACGCCGGCACTATGCGCCAACTCGCTAATATCTTGTGCGGGAACCACAGCCGCAAAGGCATCGATCATGCCAAGGTCCCGGGTCACTAACCCACCAAGGTGGGAGACGAGGGCTTCGACTGTGCCGTCATTGACCAGCTTTTGTATGATGACCTCTAGTCGAGCGCTTGGCTGGTCGGCGACGAGTTTTAAGAGCGCCGGTTGCGCTCGTGGAACCGCATGGGATGCCTGTGCTTGCCCCGCTAACGGTAACAGCAAAGCAATGAGCAACAGGATGGTGCAACGGTGATAGGACGAAAGGTGATGTGTGCAGCGATTCCAGGTATTGATCATAAGGTCCTCCAACGGACACATATTCCACATAACAGAGATCGCGCAATAACGATCTCACTTCGGCAACCCGGCTATCCAGTTGAACACTGGACCCGTGGCTTTGTGTCCCTGCCTTACGACAGGTTTACCCCTAACGGTGTGGGAGAAAACGGTTCAGATCCTTTCACGACAAACCCGACTTGCATTGCAAGTCGGGTCGCATAAGTTAACGAGCGGTGAATATTACTCACACGCCTCTTGGTGCAACCCGGCTGTCCAGTACGTACGTGGACCCGTGGCTTTGCGTCCTCGCCTTGCGACGAGTTTGCCTCAGTACAGTATAAGATGATGTGGTTGAATGGTCTAGTCCTGCCTCATCACTAGTACCAAGTACGGCAGAGCGTGTGATTGATGTACGTAGCCTACGAACTTGCTAGAGGTCGCGCTTCGCAAAGGCCCGCGCTGCCAGCAACCAGGCTGCGATAACATAGAAGACCGCATAGATCACCATGGCGTTGCTGGGAACGGAGCCCATGGAGAAGGGCGAAGGTACGTTGCGGGCGAGGGGGGCTTCCATGAGGTAGGCAGCGCGACGCCAGACCGCTTCGACCGGGAGGATAAAGCTAGTGACGATGCCGAGGGTCGTGGCAGCATTTGATTGCAGCACGGTCCCGATCTGCTCGATCCACGAGCCGATGAAGGCGACGCCGTAGAGCATCAGCAGGACCAGCCCGTTTGTCAGAGTCGAGAAGCGCGTGCCGCAGAGCAACGAGACCGAAAGCAGCATCAGGGCTTCGAGCATCAACAGCATGAGCCCTTCGACGGGGTTCGGCGGCAAGTAGCCTGTGAGCAGGTAGACGCCCAAAAACATACCACCACTTAACAGGCCGAGATATAGTACGAGCATGATCGCCAAGCCAAGCCATTTGCCCAGCAGAACTTCCCAGCGATGCACCGGCTTGGTGACAATGGTTTGAATGGTGTGCGAGGAGATTTCGCCCGAGACAGTGTCGACTGAGGCGAAGATGGCAAGCATGATCAGCAAAAAGTGCACGACATACAGGCCAGCCATCAGCAGCAGATTATAGTTTGATTCGAGCAGAAACGGGTTCGCATAGCGCGTCAAACTACGGCTGACCAATGTAAAGCCGGTCAGGAAGAGGGCTAAGAAGGCCGCGCCAAGCAGCAAGGCGGCCAGGACCATGCGCCGACGGCGGGCTTCTTGAAAGGTCAACCAGGTGATCGTTGTAATATTACGCATGGTTATTGCCCACTATCTTCGGTACCAACGACATCCAGAAAGAGCTGTTCGAGCGACAGGTGACGCGGCGTCAGAGCATACAGGCGCGCACCGCTCGCCAGGGTACGCTCAGCGATGACGGGCAAAAGCTCCGCGTCGGTCAGCGTTAGCTCCAACGTGACATTGGCCCCGTCGGCTTCGGCTACCGCGGTCGCAGTGGGAACATTGCTGGTCAGCAGTTGCTGCTGCCCGGCGTGGACAGCCGAGCGCGCTGCGGACATACCGGCTGCGTCGAGCTGCTCGTCTTCGAGAACACGGAAGGCGATGCCGAGCGTTTGAAGCGCCGCAGTAAGTTTGGGCGTGAGAGCGTCAACGCGTAGCTCAACATGTAGCAAGCCCATTTCCAACTCATGCAAGCCCAGTGTGCGCAGGACACGGCCAGCTTTGATAAAGGCGACACGGTCGCAGGTTGCTTCGACTTCGCCGAGCAGGTGCGAGTTCAGGAAAACGGTTGTACCACCTGCTGCCAAGTCGCGGATAATGCGGCGGACCAGGCGGCGGCCAAAGGGATCGAGCGCTGAGGTCGGCTCGTCGAGAAAGACGAGTTCGGGCTTGTTGAGCAGCGCCTGCGCTAAGCCGATGCGCTGGAGCATACCTTTCGAGAAGCCGGCGAGTGGGCGACGTGCTTGATCTGTAAGGCCGACCAGATCGAGCAGCTCTGGAATGCGACTGCGGCGGCTCGCGCGATCCATGCCGAGTAACCGCCCATGGAGATCAAGAAACTCGGCGGCTTGCAGCCACTCGTGGAAGCGGAAGTGCTCGGGCAAAAAGCCGAGGCGGGCCATGGTCGGCGTGTGGCCCGGTGGCTGACCAAGCACACGCGCCGTGCCACCGGTCGGCGCGACCAGACCAAGCAGCATCTTCACCGAGGTGCTTTTGCCGGCACCGTTCGGTCCCAGAAAGCCAAATACCTCACCCTTCGGCACTTGCAAGGTGAGGTCGGCGACGGCGACCTTGGAGTTATAGACTTTGCGTAAACCGGCCGTATCAATAACCAGGTCGGGCATATTCCCTCCCGTAGGACAAGCAATGGAGGCTGTCGCAGAGCGTTACGTATGACGCTCTGCAGCGGCCTTGGCGTTACGGCCCTAGCTTAGCGTATTGAGTTCGCCGCCGCCACCATGTTGGCCTCGGTCAGCTGACCACTGCCTTCAAGGAGGTAAAAGCGGTCGGCGTGCTGCCATAGCAATTGCCAATGTGATCCAGTGTCTGTGGCTGGCTTGCTGCTGGCTTTGGCCGGTTCTTGACCGCTCGCGCTACCCATCAGCAATCCCTGGCCACCGGCAATCGTCACCGGGTGGATATTACTGGTGTTAGCCGGGAACGGAAAGATAAACGTGCTCTTCCAATCGACCTGCTTGCTCAGTGCGTCGGCCTGAGCAGCATCCATACCCGTCAGGCGCAACATCGCCCGGCCAAGTTGAGATAGATCGACGCCGTCGGGAAGCGTAGCACTGGGGCTAACGCCCTGTCGGAGGCGCAGCGTATAGCTCGCACCGTTATAGACCGTTTGTAGTGAGGGCGGGAGATCGATCGTGGTCGGGGTAGTACCGAGGGCATCGGGCAGCGTGACGTCATGCACATCCAGGGCAGTCAGTAG
>JBBRHB010000476.1:0-4549 GCA_038223355.1 Chloroflexales bacterium | reverse complement strand
CAGGTGAGAACTGATGGATCAGCCGAAGGAGTTCCGCGACATCATCTTCCAGCAATGACTTGGTGGACTCCCGAACTTTTGCCTGCGACAGAATTGTACCGGCTTGCGAGTCCTGCGCCAGAGCACGCTCGACCTTTGACAGGTCGTGTAGCTTCAGATTACAGAAGGCAAACATGGCATCGAGCACCTGTTGTGGGGCCACCTGCAGATCTTCGTAACGCGCACAGAACATTGGAACACCTTGCCGCTGCAACTCGATGCAACGATCCATGCCGGCTACCCAACTGCAGCTCAAGAGCTCAATTGGTGACATCGTCGTCGTCCGCGTCGCCATATAGCTGCGAACTAAAGGATTGAGATGAGCGAAGAACTGCTGTGTGCGTGGCAGAGCCTTCTGGAAGCGCGCATCGTAAATACCAAAAGCGCGGGCTGCTGATTTGGCCCAGCCCTCCGCATTGCGGTACAGAAAAATAACTTTAGCCTCAGGAAAGTTACTGTACAAAATGTCACCAAGTTCGATGCCAACACTCCGGAACTTGACCGACCAAACCATTGCTCCAGCGTTCCGCGCCCCGGCATACATCACCTTTGTGCAGTCCCGTGCCAAAGCGCTCACTGCGGCATCGTTGCCACCGCTCATAGCGCGTAGTACGAGCAGTTGGGTGAAGACGTCCGGCTCTGAGAAACTGCAGACGCCATCGATCTGGTTGAGGATATTGTGAACGAGTGTCGACCCGCAGCGACCGACATTGTAAATCAGGATGATCCGCTGGGCATCGAGCGCCACATCGTTGGCAAGCTGGTGCAGGGTCTCATAGGAGACCGCAATTAATCCCTGTGCTGCGTCATATTGGGCGATGTTATAAAAGGGAGCGTGGGCGAGATTGACATCGGATGGCGTTTCGACAAAGATGGCGCGCCGGTTCGGATGATCGAGACAGTACAAACTGATGGTTGGCTGCTCCACCACAACGCGCGCGTCGATAGCCTCGCCTTCACGATATCGAAAATGCTCCAAACTGGCGATCTCGGTTGGGTGGTTACGTACCTTGGCTTCGATGCTGAGGCGTTGAGCAGCCATTGCAATCCTCCGGAATTAATGATGAGGTAGTGCCTAAATGCGTTCATCATAACATGGCGCCACGCAATACCTTATCACAGGAAGCGTCATAAGCTTCACTTAAGGTCGCCTGAAAGTTCCATTAAGGTCAAGCTACCACGCTCCCTGCTACTGTACAGTGACGGGGCAACGCTCTAGGGAACTTGACACGGGCGCGTAGCACGTCAAGCCCTTCTAGAGTTGAGTCCTGACATGCACCCCCGGCGAATACGCATGGTTAATGTAGACCCAGACGTTCCAATGCTGCTCGTAAACGATGATTGATCGGGCCAGATGCCTGAGTCAGCACGTGTGGTTCCCATTTGAATATGACGTCGGAGACAACGACATGGCGCGCATTCTCATTACAACGGAAGGGTCGAACGGTGACCTTTATCCCTTCCTTGCCTTGGCACATGGTCTGAGAGGGCGTGGACACGACGTGCGCTTTGCGTTAGCCGACCGCTTTGCGCCGCTCGTTACCGGTGAAGGGTTTGCGGTGGACCAGCTCGGCAATCCTGGAAAGCTGGACCGGGCGACCAAACAGGCTTTTTTCCAGGGTGGCTCTACAACATCTACGGCCAGGATGATTGTCGGCTTTATTCGGCGGGCACTTGGTGACCAGCGTAGTCTGGCACGGATCCAGGCGAAGCTTGAAGTCCTCTGCGCGGCCTGTGCTGACCAGGATCTGCTGGTTTCATCGCAGAGCCAACCATTTGCTTCTTCAGTTGCGGAATTAACCGGCATCGCATGGGCCAGCGTCGCCCTGACACCATTAGGATTACCATCCGATGAGTATAGCCCCGTTCCGCTCCCTTTTTCTCCACCCCGTGTGCTGCAGCGAGCGGTCAACAGACTCGCCTGGGCGATCATGCAGGCGATGGTTCGCAGGATGGTGGACGGTCCCATTAACAAGCTGCGGGCAACATATGGTTTAGCCAAGCGCCAAGACCTCTTGCTGATGGGCAACCTGTCCCATACACTCACTGCCGCCACTATTTCTCCGGCATTCTTACCACGGCCAGCAGATTGGCCAGCCTATGTGCATGCCACCGGGTTTTGCTTCTGGGATAAACCCTCAACATGGCAGGCACCTGCGGAGTTAGGGACGTTTCTCGATGGTTCAACTCCGGTGGTTGCGATATCGTCGGGGTCACGCGCGCCCAAGATTGCTGCTCCTTTTGCCAGCTTCTATCATACGAGCATTGCTGCCGTTCAGCGGCTGGGGGCACGAGCACTCGTGATTGGCGCGGCCCCCGGTGTGCTACCCGATCCATTACCCACAGATGTGTTTGCCTTGCCGTTTGCCCCATTTTCGGAGGTCTACCCACGCTGCGCGGCAGTTATCCATCATGGGGGTATCGGAACGGTGGCCCAAGCGCTGCGCGCAGGGGTGCCAATGCTGGTGGTGCCCTGGGGGTTCGATCAGTTTTTGCTCGGGACGCAGGTCACGCGGATTGGTGTTGGCCAGTGGATCAAACGTCCGCGCTATACCGTGCAGCGAGTCGCGCCGATGCTCGAAGCATTGTTGTATGACGAGGGGTATCGGAGACGCACACAAGCTATCGCAGCACAGATCGCACAAGAGGATGGTGTTGCGATGCTGTGTGATGAACTCGAAGCCGTGATTGGATGTGCCACTACGGAACAGGAGCTTGTGGCGTGACGTTTGAGCAAACGATGTGTTTATTGAGGGACTGCGATGACTAAAGGAACGGGCGCCGACGCGCAAGCACCCGCGGTCTGGGCACTCGTTAACTTGCCCCTCCAGCCAGATTATCCCAACGGCTTTTCCCAGCGGGCGTACAATCTGCTGAGGGGTGTAGGCGCGCAGCAGCCGCTAGATATCATTGGGCTGCATGATGCTAGTGCCGATTGGAATCAAGCGACGTTTTTGGCGCCTGATTTCCCGGTCTGCCATTTGTGGTATGAAACCTTACCGCCCCATCCGATATTCAGGAAAGGGCTAAAAGGACGGCTGGGGATGATACAGCACTTTGTCTTCAGCAAGCAGTCGATCATGTCTTATCCCCGGCATATCCCGAACTTAAAAGCGCACTGGGCAGAACATAGACCAAAACTTGCAATCGTTTATCTTCGTCACCTCGCACATCTATCGTTTGACATTCCGGCTTCTGTTCCTTGCATTTGCGTCCTTGAGGAAAAGCCTGTTGATTGGGACACCGGCTTTGTGCCTCCCAATCCGAAAATCGCTGAATGGAAACGTAACAGAATCGGCCGCAGGGAGAAAGCGGCACTCCTCAGATTGTATGGGCAGATTACGGCAAGTAAAGCACATGTCGTGGCAATCTCAGATAAAGAGAAGCAGTGGTTTAGCCAATTCATACCGGCAGAGCGTATCAGTGTTATTCCGCATAGTGTGGACTGCCTGCATTTCCAGCCAATCGAAAGCTCACCGGACCAAGATATTGATATTGGGATCTTCGGTGTGCTAAGAGATCAGCGGAATTATGAAGCTGCACGAGAGCTTTATGCTGGTATGAAAGCCCATACACACAACGGTGACAAGGATGCAACGTGGGCTTTCGTCGGCAAGGGGCCACATGCATCGTTGCGTGCCCTGCAATCACCGACCGTGCATATTACAGGGTTTGTACCAGATGTACGTCCCTATTACGCTCGTAGCAAGGTCGTTGTCGTTCCGGCACACAAGGGCTCAGGCGTCAAAACTACAGTTTTGCAAGCGTGGGCAATGGGCCGTCCGGTCGTGGCTACACCCCATGCACTCATTGGGCTGCCGGTTCGGCCCGGAGAAAATGTACTGGTAGGTGACACTGTCGAGGAACTGAACAACCATATAGCGGCCTTGCTGGCTTCACCAGCGTTGCGCGACCACATCGGTCGCGCAGGGCGAGAAACTGTTTTGCGTGAGCGGAATGCCCCGGTTATTGCCGATCAATTTGCTCAGCTATGTGCGCAGGTCATGGCCGCCGAGGCTCACTAGCCAGAGTTATCACGTATTGCTATCAATGGGCCATCGGTGCTAGCGCACCCTCGCTGGACGCATCACGCGGGCGCATAGACGCGGCGTCTGCGTCGCGGATGGTGAACGCGACCAGGGCACCGACCAGGGCCATGACGGCCGCCGCCACAAACGCCCCATAATAGCCCGCCGAGATAGTGCTGCGCTGACCCTGCCACCGCCGCATGGTTCGCGGTAACCAGCGCAAGCGTACCACTCGTCACCGCGACTCCCAGCGCGCCGCCAGAAGCCAGACACGACGCTGCTGAATGCGCTCGACCTCAATACCTTCCAGGATGTTGACCAACGTGCGTACGCTCACGACATTGAGTGCGGTGTTATGATGCGCGGTAGCTTAACACAAGCTATGATTGCATAAGGAGCAGTGCCGCTATGGAGCACCAACCAAAGCCGGAAGATCGCTTTACCTTTGGTTTATGGACGGTCGGCAATGTAGGCCGCGATCC
>JBBRHB010000475.1:0-4555 GCA_038223355.1 Chloroflexales bacterium | reverse complement strand
AGCAGCGTTGAGTGGCTGCCTGTCCGACCGAATCTGCCCCTCGGCATCATGCCTGACCTGCACTACTACGCGACGACGGTTCAACTAATGCCGGGCGACACGGTCTTATTTCTCACCGATGGCTTGGTCGAAGCCTTCTCGCCCAGCCGTGAAATGTTCGGCTTCGAGCGCGTTCAGGCACTCCTGAGTACCAACGGCAACTTGCCGCCGGAGCAACTCATGACGACGTTGCTCGATCAAGTGTGTGACTGGCAAGGCAATCAGAACCGGCACGACGACATGACGGTCATCGTCGCCCAGATCGGATGAGTGCGCTCGGTCTGGCGATCATCGTCGTCGCCTACGGTCATGCTGCCACACTGCCCGCCACGCTCCAGTCGCTAGCCCAACAAACGCTGCCCGCCCAGAGTGTCGTCGTCGTTGATAACGGCGATGGTTCAAGTGCTGCTGTAGCGCGTACTGTCATGCCCACTGCTCAGGTTGTTAAGGCAGACACGAATCTCGGCTTTGGTGGTGGTTGTAATCTGGGTGTCGCGTTGACAACCGTGCCACTATTGGCCTTCGTCAACCCCGACGTGGTTCTCAAGCCTGACTGGATTGCCAACGTAACAGCAGCCTTGGACGATTCTACGGTCGGGATTGTCGGTGGTAAACTTTGCTTCCCCGACGGTCGGATTCAACATGCGGGTGGTGTGATCCATTGGCCGTTGGCACTGACCGATCATCGGGGCTATGGTCAACCCGACAGTGCTGCCTGGAACCGGCCGTTAGCAGTCGAATACGTGACCGGTGCAGCCCTGGCACTCCGGCGTGAGGTATGGGAGCGAGTTGCGGGCTTCGACCCGGCTTTCTTCCCGGCCTATTTTGAAGAGGTCGATCTTTGTTTGCGTGCTGCCGCCCAGGGCTACGGGATCCACTACATCCCGCTTGCCGTTGGCATTCATCAGGAGGCTAGTGCCTTAGGCAAAACTAGTGCAAGTTATTACCGCTTATATCATGCCAACCGTTTACGGCTCCTGTGGAAGCACCGGCCTGACCGCTGGTTGCTCACCGATTGGCTTCCCGCAGAACTCGCGCACCTGCGCACGACCGGCAGCGAGGCCGAGATCGAGGCTCTGCTGTGGGCCTACCGCACATGGCAAACAGCTTTTCTAACCGGTGACAGCGGTATCGTGTCAACGAACGGCTGGAATCAACCGCCAACGGAGGAACAGCAAGGGCAGGGTGAACTCGGCTGGACGCTGGGTCAACTTAAACACAAGGCGACGCTCAAGCCCATCCCTTTTACCTCACGCTTCCCACTCGTGACGGCGCTCCGTACTATCTGGAATCGTGTAGCGACCGAGGCATATATCCGGCCGCTGCTCCAACAGCAAAATGACTACAACGCCGCGCTGCTCGAGCTCGCAACAGCTCTCGAACACCAACGTCGCACGGCGGATGGAGCGGTGCTCGCGCAAGGCATGCTGCTAGCGAAACTACTCGGTACACCTAGCTAAGACTCGGATTAGTAAACGTAAGCCTCGCCATTATCAGCACATGTTGACAGGGCAATCGCATTTAATTGAGGGTGTCTAGAACACAGTGTCGGTGCTATCCTTCCCGACGTTGCGAAGGAGGCATGAAGAGGATGGATGGCTCGCACCTCACCTTGCACGAGCACTTTGCTGGCCGGCCTGACCCTCGGATGGACCGCACCAAGCGCCATCAGCTCCTCGATATCTTAGTGATTGCGCTGGACGGCAAAACGGTGCGACGCTCGCATGACCGCTCGAAGGGCAAAGCCGCCATCCAGATGATCAGGGCTGGGCCACCACTAATCACCTGGTGCTGGGCCAACTCAAGAAGGAGAAAAGTCGACGAAAGTTGGCATCAAGGCCAAGCGGCTCAAAGCTGGCTGGAGCGACGACTACCTCCTCAAGGTCTTAACTCAATAAGATACGACTGCCCTGGCCGCCGCGAGCAGTACCATCTACGATAGGGGTTCGTGTGTTATAATCGAAGCAAAGCAACCCAGGCTGTTCTGGCTGGGTTGATGTTTGCACATGAGTGTTCTGGACGACCACAGTGACCCCGGGCTCATGCCGCATGGGAGCCACGATGTATAACCCTTTTCTAAACCTGATAGGCAGTCATGATCTTGGCATCGACCTCGGCACTGCGAATACCCTCGTTTATGCTCGTGGTAAAGGGATTATTATTGCCGAACCCTCGGTTGTAGCAATGCACCGCCGTACGAAAGAAGTGGTGGCGGTCGGTGCCGAGGCCAAGGCGATGGTAGGTAAAACGCCGGGCTCGATTATTGCTGTGCGGCCCCTCAAGGATGGGGTCATCGCCGACTTCGACGTGGTCGAGAAGATGCTCCATTACTTTATTAACAAAGCAGGTTCGCGACGGCAGCGGGTTGTTGTCGGCGTGCCATCGGGTGTCACCCAGGTGGAAAAGCGCGCGGCGAAGGATGCGGCTGAAAATGCGGGGGCGCGCCGTGCCTTTGTGGTTGAGGAGCCGATGGCAGCGGCGATTGGCGCGGGCTTACCGATTGTTGATCCGATCGGCTCAATGATCGTTGACATCGGTGGTGGCACGACCGAGGTCGCGGTGATTTCGCTTGGTGGCATCGTTGTTAATCACTCGCTGCGGATCGCGGGTGACGAGATCGACGAAGCCATTATCCAGTATGCACGGCGCGAGCATAATATCCTGATCGGCGAACGTATGGCTGAAAAGGCCAAAATTGCGGCCGGCTCGGCCTATCCGCTCGACGAGGAAGTTACGGTCACGCTGCGTGGTCGCGATTTATTGACCGGCCTACCCAAGGCGGTCGAAGTATCGAGTGTCGAGTTGCGCGAAGGTATCGCGGGGCCGGTCAGTTCGATTGTGGAGCAGGTACGTATCGCCCTGGAAGAAACGCCGCCAGAACTGGTCGCCGATATCATGGAACATGGTATTATGCTGGCCGGGGGCGGGGCGTTGTTGCATGGCCTCGACCGGCGAATTATGGCTGAGACCAGAATGCCGGTCCATATCGCTGACGACCCGCTGAGTTGCGTGGCACGTGGAGCAGGACGGATGGTCGAAGAATTTCGCGACCCCAAGTATCAGAAAATCTTGGAAGAGACCGAATCAAGTCGCTACGGGCGGCGCAAAGCGCGCAGGTAGCTCTCCAGGATTATGCGTAGTAGCATCGCTTCTTCCAAACAAAGCCGGGCGCTTAATCGACGGAGTCTGGCACTGGCAGCCGGGGTGCTCATCCTGGCGGTGCTATTGCTACTGCTGGATATGCGTGGCCTGCTCATGCCGGTCAAAGGTATAGCACAAGCCGTGCTCCAACCGACCGAGCAGCGTCTCACGCAGAGTCGTTTGGGGCTGGGACAGTTTTTCAATGATCTGCTCCACTTCGGCAGCCTGCGGCGGCAAAACGCCGATCTGCAAGCACAACTTGCGGCAGCGCAGGCAAAATTGATTCAACTCCAAACGAACCAAGCGCGAACCGATGCCCTCGAACGTGAGCTTGGCATCCGCCAAGCGTATGGCTGGGTGACCATACCGGCGCATGTCGTGCAAGGCACAGCTGATAATGGCCGGCGCATGATCCGAATTGGCAAAGGACGTGTGGATGGGGTGACCATCGGCATGGCGGTGATCGGCAAAGAAGGCGGCAGCCCGCCTGCGCTGATTGGCACCGTCGACCGCGTCTATGCTCAGACCTCTGATGTGCTCCTCATTACTGATGGTGCGTTCAGCATTGGTGCCCGCACCACCGCCGCTACACCAGTGATGGGTCTGATCGTCGGCCAATGGCAGGCCGGCAGCCGTACCAGGCTGGACGATGTTGATCGCGATGCTCTGCTCGTGGCCGACGATGTCATCGTCAGCGCGGGGTTGAGTAAACCAATCGCCAGTGATACACCCTTGGCACAAGTACCGGCGGGCGTACCGATTGGGACGGTTACCAGATTGCTCAAAGCTGATAATCAAGGCAAGAGTGCTGAAGTCCAACCTTTCGTTGATCCTGATCGGGTGCTGGATGTGTGGGTGATCACCGGCGAGCAGACGAAGTAACGAGGGCTGAGAAGCGTGAAGCGTAGGATGGGGTCGTACCGAGCACACGCGGGCAGCCATGGATAACCGCCGGCCAAAATGGGAACAACGGGCGCTGCGCCAGCTCAGCCGCGCAGCCTTGTTGCTCGTGGTTGCGTTGATACAGACCGAGCTCGCTCCCGATTTCTGGCACTTACGAATTAACTTGGTCCTGGTCGTCGTCGTTTGCTGGACGCTGATTCGGGGGGTAGAAGCAGGAATTCGTTGGGCGCTCTATGGCGGATTGGCGCTGGGGCTGCTTACACCACTGCCCCTCGGGGCGCATCTGCTGAGCCTGGCGCTCGCCGTGCTCGTGGTCGGCGGACTCGCCGAAGCCTATCCACGCGATAATCTGCTGGTGCCGACGCTCTGCGTGGTGGGCGGGTCAATCTTGGAAAGCACGATTTTAGCTTTGGTGCAACGGCTGGGTGGTGCCAGCGTGAACTTGAGTGGCTATCTGTGGACGATTATGTTA
>JBBRHB010000474.1:0-4557 GCA_038223355.1 Chloroflexales bacterium | reverse complement strand
AGGAAACACTTCGTGCTGCAGTAGTACCTGCGTCTCGACCGCCGAGTCGAGTTCCAGCTTCTCAGACTCTTCGACCAGCGGGCAGATCACAAACGCCTGGCGTCCGGCTTTGATCTCGCGCCGCAGATGGCTATACGCCTTTTGTACCTCCGCCTTCTGAATCCAGCGCGTCTTAATTGGCTGGCGGCCCGGCGGTCGCTCACCGATCACCGACGAGTCGAGATCGCCATAGATCGACAGCGCCAGCGTCCGCGGAATGGGCGTCGCGGTCATCACCAGCAAGTGCGGATTATGCCCCTTACTCTTAAGCCGCTCCCGCTGCTCAACACCAAAACGATGCTGCTCGTCCACCACGACCAGCCCCAGACTATTATATTGCACCGCCTCCTGGATCAACGCATGCGTCCCAATCACCAGATCAACATCGCCCTGCGCGATGGCTTGCAGCACCTGCTTACGTTCCTTGGTCCGCAGTGAGCCCGTCAGCAGCGCGACCCGAATGCCGGCCCCGCCCATATCTTCGGCCTCACTCATCCCCAGCAAGCGCTTTATTTCGGCCATACGCTTAATCTGCTCCTGGTCCAGCCGCTCCTTCCAATTATCGCTCCGCTCCGCAGCCGTCTTCGCACTCCGCGGCACCTCAACTTGCGCCAACAGTTGCTTCAAGCCCCGGTAATGCTGTTCGGCCAGGATTTCGGTTGGTGCCATTAGAGCACCCTGCATCCCGTGCGCGATGACTTGCACCAACGCCGCCGCCGCCACCACCGTCTTCCCCGAGCCAACATCGCCCTGTACGAGCCGCCCCATCGCTACCGGACGGCCCATATCGGCAAAAATTTCTTTCAGCACATCGGATTGCGCCTGCGTCAGGGTAAAGGGCAACTTGCTCAAGAATTGCTGGTGGATCACCTCCTCGAAGCCGAGCTGGTATCCTGCCTCGCCCTGCCACAACCGTTTGCGCTGGAGCACACCGACTTGAATAAACAAGAACTCATCAAAGCCCAGCCGGTAGCGCGCCAGCGCAAGCTGTTTAGCATCATCCGGAAAATGTACCTGCGCCAGTGCCCGAGCGAGCGGCAGCAAGTGAGCACGCTCCCGAACCTCATCAGGCAGATGATCCGCCACCATCGGTGTCGCCGCATCAACAATCTGTTTAATCAGCGTTCGGACATTCTTCTCATATAGTCCCTTTGTGAGCGGGTGCACCGGTACCAGCCGGCCCGTATGCGTCAGCGCATCTTCCCGGTACGGCTCCCACTTGGGGCTGGTCATCTGGAGGCGACCGTTATAGCCTCCAACTTTGCCCGACACCACGATTCGTTGGCCGACAAACAGCTGCTTCGCTAGCCACTGCTGACCAAAAAAGGAGATTTGCAGGATGCCCGTTTCATCTTTGATCGCGATATTAACCCCGCCGAGGCTATTGCGCGTCGTGAACGTCTTGACCTCAACCACCTCACCGACCACCGTCTCCACCGTGCCCACCATTAATTCCACGATCGTCTTGCGCGATGAGTAATCATCATAGCGATTGGGAAAGTGGTACAGCATGTCACCAACCGTCCGCAGCCCCAGGCGCGCAAAGGAACGCACCAGTGATGGACCAACCCCTGCCACATCGCCTAATGGCGCTTCGAGTGTCAACGGCTGCTGAGGGCGTTGAATTTTTGGTGATTTAGGGGTCGCGGGTATTGAGGATGCTGGTGTCTTAAATAAGGCCCGCAGTTCCAGAAGTGAACTATCGATTGCCTCGATCCGCGCCGGCTGCGCCAACTGATCATACTCCGCCAAACGCAGCAACACACGCTGGACGACAGACGACATGGCCCCAGCTACGGCGACTTCCCGCCAGCCCTCCAAGAATGCTTCCATACCCCCTGCGGGAGCGTTTCTGTAACCTGCTTGCGCTTCGGCCGCCAGACAACGGCCTAGCTGAATGATCTGTTCGCGTTCATCCATCAATAGCCATTATACCGGCTGCCCAGGCTGCTCTACGGTCGCTTAACTACGCGTGATCCCCGTGATCCCAACAATGCCAGGGCCACCATGCACCCCGATCACGCCTGTTAGTTCTGCGACGACGAGCTGGTCGCGCGGGAAAACACTCCCCAGTTGATCGGCAAGCTCATTGGCATACGCTTCGCTGCGACTATGCAGAACCGCAAGGTCCAAGAATGGCGCGTCATCGCTTGCTAGCTCAACCAAACGCGTGATCGCTTTTTTGTGCGTGCGTACACGTTCGCCAGGCAAAACCTCACCGCGCACATAAATCATTGGCTTAACATTCAACAGGTTTCCGACAAATGCCGAGCCACGTCCGATGCGCCCACCACGCACCAAGTACGTCAGTGTATCGAGCACCGCCCAAAGTCTGAGCCGGGGAATTAAGCCTTCCACCGCTGCTACAATGTCGTCAAGCTTTTGGCCCGCCTGCGCCATTTTTGCGGCCTCGATCCCAAGAAAGCCTAGTCCCATCGAGACACTGCCTGAGTCGATAACCTTGATCGGCAGATCCGGTAACATATCGGCGGCCTGTTGCGCCGCGCGCACTGTACCGCTCAGCTTGCCCCCTAAATGGATCGAAATAATACCCTCATGCTCAGCACCCAGTTTTTCGTAGCTTTCTGCGAAGTCAGCGGGTGATGGCTGCGAGGTCGTAGGATGAACCCTGCCTTCGATTAGCCGCCGGTAAAATTCCTCATTCGACATATCGATCCCGTCCCGATACTGCTCCTTGCCAAACAGAATCAGTAGGGGCACGACAGTAATCTCATACTGCTCACGCAGTTGGGCGGGAATATCAGCGGTTGAGTCGACGACTACGGCGACGGTCATGCAATCCTCCACAGGGTATTAATGGACACGTGCGTCATCTACTGTTCGTGTCCCTCGTAGACCACGATGCCGACCGCACCCGATCCAAGATGGACGGCAATCGAAGGTCCATACTGAGCAATCAGCACCTGCTCGCGCGGGAATAAGATACTGACCTTTTCCAGGACCTTCTCGACATCCTCCGGCGTTGTACTATAAACGACCGCGATCTCGTCTACCTGCGGAAAGTCTTCTACAAAGGTAAACAAGCCGTCAATCGCTTTCGCCCGCGTACGGGTTCGCTCATACGGTACGATGTGTCCTTGGTCGATCAACAACAGCGGCTTAATCCGCGACATTGAACCTACCATCCCCGCCGCAAGACTAATACGACCCGAGCGCTCAAGATATTCGATCGTATCAACAAAATATAGCATGTGTGTATGTTGAACGCGATGCTGTACTTCGCGCAGAATCCCTTCAACGGCCATCCCGGCTTTCGCCATGCGCGCCGCCGCAATCACCGTTAATCCAACCCCTAACGAAGCGGAGTGCGTATCAACCACATCGATCTTGACCAACGATGGCGGTAATTTTTGCCGTGCTCCGGCCGCCGCGCGAAATGCCGAACTCAAATGCCCTGAAAGATGGATCGAAATAATCGCATCATAGCTCCGTGCTAGACGGCGGTAGGTTTGCTCGAAAACTGTGGTCGGCGGCGCGCTGGTCGTCGGATGAACATCATTCTCACTCAGCATCTTGTTAAAAGTCTCGGCATTGATGTCGATGCCATCACGATAGGTTTCGTCGCCAAAGTTGATATACAACGGCACGACTTCGATGTCCAACTCTTGTAACAGATGCGGTGGTACATCAGCCGTGCTGTCAGTCACAATTTTCACTGATGTCATAAACCGCTACCTTTGCTACTCAATTGCCAGAATAAAATCATAGAAGGGTTGGCCACCGCTCTGTATCTCAACCTGTTCGAGGTGTGGATAACTCGCCCGAATGCGGTCTGCGAGCGCCATCCCTTGCTCATTACCAACCCCTTCGCCCAAATAAATTGTTACGACCTCGTAATCATCCATGCTCACAGCCGTGAGCACAGTGTCGACCACGCTATCACGTGTATCGCCCGCCGCGATCAGCTTGTCGTCCAGCAAACCGATCGTTTGTCCGGTGCGAACTTCGGTCCCATCCACTATAGCATCGCGGACTGCCGTGGTAATTTCAATGGTGCGGACTTTCTCTATCGCTCGCTGCATCATTTTAACATTTCGCTCAAGATCAAACTCGTAATTAAGTGATAGAATCGCCGCCACGCCCTGAGGAATTGTGCGGGTTGGGATAATAGTGACCTGTTTATCGACAATCTCCTGCGCCTGTTTAGCCGCTAGCAGGATATTGGAATTGTTCGGCAGGACGATCACTTGCCGCTGTGGCAAGCGCTCAATCGCCTCGGCCAACTCTGCCGTGCTCGGGTTCATCGTTTGACCCCCGGTGACGACCTCACCGACGTGTGCCGAGTGGAAGATTTCGGCCCATCCTGGGCCAGGTGCAATCGCTACTACGCCGATCGGTGCCTGCTCGATAGCTGCGGCGATCGGGTGCACGGCAGCATGGTGTCCCATACTCGCCTCTTTCGGCTCCCGGCCTGCGACTGCCGCGACCGCTCCCGTTGCATGCAGTTGCGCCCGTTGCGCGTCCATGTTGGCGATCTCGACATGCGTGAGTGCACCG
>JBBRHB010000473.1:0-4592 GCA_038223355.1 Chloroflexales bacterium | reverse complement strand
CGGCGCGGCGTGGCGCTGATTCCGCTCAAGCTGGGTCGACAGATGCTCGATGACGAGATACGGTACGGGACCAAAGGCGCGGCCGAAGTCATTATTGCCGGTGCGACACAACTAAGCGGTGGCCCGACAAGAAGCGGTTCGACCATATATCCACTGCTGGAGGGCTTTGAGCCGAAATCAACCTCAAGCGGCGTCGAGCTAACTCGTACAATTGATGTGATGCGCGACATCTATCTCCGTGACCACCAACTAGACGGCAAGCCGGTCTTTCCGTTCGCCATGGCGCTAGAGCTGATGACCGAAGTAGTTCAGCAGGCTTGGCCCGATCTCAAGGTGGTAGGGCTGCGCGATATGCAACTTTTCAAAGGGCTGGTCATCGAGAGCGGCCAAAAAGAGGTGCGTGTTATTGCTAGGGCTGCCCAGGATCCGCCGACCGACCGGATCGGTGCCGACGTAGTCGTCGAGATAACGGATTTGCAACGGCCCAATCTCCGCTTCTATCGCGCGACCGTGGAGTTGGCCGACCGGATACCGGATCCACCTGTGTACCAAGAGGCCGCCTTCGGCGGACTACAACCATTCTCCATGAGTGTGACCGAGGCTTATGAACAATGGCTCTTCCACGGGCCACTCTTCGCAGGTATCAGTGACATTGATGGTATCGCCCAAGGTGGTATCGCGGCGACGCTTGTACCCTCTTCACCTCAGCGTTGTTTGGAAGGGATAAAGGCTGGGCCTTGGTTGATCGACCCGATCGTCTTCGATAGTGGCCTGCAGTTGATTATCTTGTGGTTACGTGCGTACCGTGATACAACGCCGCTCCCGGCTCGTTTCCGCCGCTTCCAGCGGTTTGGATCACTGTCGGCGGCACCCGTCCGCTGTTATGTGGAAGCGCCTGCGGAGGCCGAATCAAATCTTTTCAACATTTACTTCGTCGATTCAGAAGGGCACATTGTGGGCCTGCTTGAGGAGATGGAGATGCCGTCCACTAAAGCGCTCAATCGCCTTGCTGGCGCGGTTGCCGCTCACTGATTGCCGGCACTGCGTAACGCTTTAAGCCCGGTCTTGCTCACGTACTGAGGGATGACTATGAGTCGACACGAAGAACGCGATAGAAAGCACGAGATAACGGGGGGAGGCGACATTGCCATCATCGGCATGTCATGCCTCTTGCCGGGAGCACCCGACCTTAATACCTACTGGCATAATATCGTCACTAAGTTTGATGCGATTACGGATCCCCCGCCGGAAGCCTGGGATCCCGATGTCTTCTATAGTGCCGATACGAAGGCTAATGATCGCGTTTACTGCAAACGCGGCGGCTTTTTGGGACCGATTGCCAATTTCAATCCGCTCAAGCATGGTGTTATGCCCTCGGCACTTGACGGTACTGAGCCGGATCAATGGCTGGCATTGGAAGTCGCACGGACGGCATTTGAAGATGCCGGGTATACCGGCGAGATCCCAGAGCGCCATCGCACCGCTGTGATCCTGGGAAAGGGCAACTATCTCAACCGCGGATCCCTGAATGTCGTTCAACATGGCCAGATCGTTGATCAGACCTTGGCAATTCTGCGACGGCTCAATCATGACTATACCGACGCCGATCTGCAAGTCATTCGCGAGGAATTGAAGCGGGGCCTGCCACCCTTCAACACCGATACTGTACAGGGTCTCATCCCTAATGTCGCAGTCGGGCGCATCGCTAATCGCTTGGACCTGATGGGACCAAGCTACACGATTGATGCGGCCTGCGCATCGTCGCTGGTCGCAGTCGATATTGCTCGTCGCGATCTCCTAACCGGTCAATGCGACCTTGCGCTGGTCGGCGGCATGAACGTTATGACGCCGGTCCCAGTCTTGATGCTCTTTTGCCATCTCAATGCTTTATCTCATCAGGAGCAAATTCGGCCCTTCGACAAAGACGCCGACGGGACAATTCTGAGCGAGGGCGTGGCTATGGCAGTCCTAAAGCGGCGTGAGGACGCCGAGCGGGACGGTAACCGCATTTACGCTCTCATCAAAGGGGCCGGGATTGCCAGCGATGGTCGAGCACTTAGTGTGTTGGCACCGCGACTGGAGGGTGAGGAAAAAGCTCTGCGCATCGCCTACGAGCAGGCCGGTGTCTCGCCGACAAGCATCGGACTGATCGAAGCCCACGGTACAGCAACGCTGGTCGGCGATGCGACCGAGATTCAGGCGATGACCCGGGTGCTTGGGGAACGTGACGGAGAGTTCCCGCATATTGCGCTTGGCTCTATCAAGTCGATGATTGGCCACACCATGCCAGCGGCAGGTATGGCCGGGCTGATCAAGGCGGCGTTGGCATTGCATCACAAAACACTGCCGCCCACCATTAATGTGACACAGCCCAGTCCACGGCTTGAGCTCGAAAAGACGCCTTTCTATATTAATACCGAGACACGGCCCTGGATTCATGGCGGCAGTGATGCCCCACGGCGCGCCGGTGTGAACTCCTTTGGCTTCGGCGGGATCAACGGTCACGTGGTACTGGAGGAATATCCGGTCGCGAACGAACAGAGTAGTGAGGGTCACGACTTAACGTGGGAGACCGAACTGTGTATCCTGCAGGGCGCGTCGCGCGCAGACATGGTGCGCGAAGGGCAGCGCCTCCAGCAGTTTCTTGAGGCGGCTCCTACGATTCAGTTAAAGGATCTCGCCTACACGCTGAACATGCGTAATGCCGCGCTAGACGCACGGACAGGGGTACGGCTGGCTATCGTTACATCCTCAATCGAGGACCTGCAGCACAAGCTGAAGAGGTCGCTGGAGCGGCTCGCCGATCCGGCCTGCCATAAGATCAAAGAACGCAATGGCATTTACTTCTTCGATGAGCCCCTAGGACGCAGTGGTAAGCTGGCTTTTCTCTTCCCGGGCGAAGGTGCCCAATATATCAACATGTTGGCCGACCTCTGTATCCACTTCCCACAGGTACGGAAGTGCTTCGATGAAATCGACCGCGTTTTCGAGAAACATGCGCGGGGCTATGTGCCAAGTGATGTCATCTTCCCACCTCCCACCTTCTCCATCGCCGAGGTCGAAGAAGCCGAACGTCGAATGTGGAAAATGGATGTGGCTATCGAGGCGCTGGTAACGGCCAATCATGCACTCCATACGCTGCTATCTAGCCTTGGTATCCGTCCAGATGCTATTCTAGGACACAGTACGGGCGAGCTTTCGGCAATGCGAGCATCAGGTATGCTGGCAACGGACGACTACGACCGGCACGTCCTTAAGCTTAACGAGCGTTACAACGAAATAACCGCCAGTGGGGGCGTTCCAGCAGCAACGTTGCTAGCCGTAGGTGCCGGACGCGAACAGGTCACGCCACTCATCGAGCAAGCTGGCGTTGAGTTGTTCGTCGCTATGGACAACTGCCCACATCAGACCGTATTGGCAGGTAGCCGAGAAGCGACCGACCGAGCTTTTGAACTAGCAACGCAACAAGGCTTTATCTGCGAACGGCTCTCGTTTGATCGAGCGTATCACACACCGCTCTATGCTCCCTATGCTGAGGGTGTTCAGGAGCTGATGAACGACTGGATCGTGTCGCCACCAAATGTGCCGGTCTATTCGTGCACAACGATGGCACCGTTTCCGTCGGAATTAGCCGAGATCCACCGAATTGCTCATGAGCAGTGGGTAGCCCCAGTTGAGTTTCGGCAGACCATTGAGACGATGTATAACGACGGTGTGCGTCTGTTTGTTGAGGTTGGTCCGCGTGGCAATCTTACAGCGTTCATGGAAGACATCCTGCGTGGACGCTCCGCATTGATTGCTCCGGTGGACGTAAGCCGCCGTACCGGTACCACACAGCTCAATCACTTACTTGGTATGTTGGCGGCGCATGCCGTACCGATGCAGCTTAACGATCTATATGCTCGACGCGCACCACGCGTGCTAGATTTAGACCATCCTTCTGATCCGTTACATGAGGGTAAACGGCCCGGCATGGCCATCAAAATTAGCACGGGATTTCCGTCGATGGGCATCTCCGAAGAGACCGCGGCGCGCTTACGTTCGGACATGGTGGCTCGCAAGCGGGAGCCGAGCGAGGTTGGGTCACTTGAGCGATTAGCGCCGGCCTCGCACACAAGCAATAAGCCAGATACGGTCATTCACGCGCTTGAAGTTCCCACGTCTCCCGGGGTTGAAGCCAGCAATGGTCATCACCCGGCGGAGCCGCTGGACGTTTACGCCCGGAGAAGCCCTGACTCCGGCAATGGTCACCACGCAGCAGTGCCATCAACGGCATCGGTCGTCATGGCGCCTCGTACGCCTGCTCCCATGGTCGCACAGGCGGTAACCGCACCTCGTATAGAGCTCCACCAGCCCCGCACTGAGCCACAACAAATAGCCATAGCTCCGGTAGCGGTAGCCGCTACGACCCAAGGGGAGGCCGCACGAGCAGAAATAGCGACGGCGTCTTCGCAGGTTATGTCGGCTTACTTACAAACCATGGACCAGTTCCTGGCCATGCAACAGGATGTTGTGCAGGCCTATCTTACAGGTGGGGGAGGTATCGCTGCCAGCACTGCGCTGCAGGTACCCGTAGCTGCGCCGGCAGCGGG
>JBBRHB010000472.1:0-4597 GCA_038223355.1 Chloroflexales bacterium | reverse complement strand
ACTGCCGGGTACACAGCCGTATGCGGTGCCAGACCATCCTGCGCGCGATGAACGCTTCTTCCCGTGCCGCTTCTATTGGCCGGATATTCAGGACCCGAGCTTTGGCTATGGTACGGGAGTGAGCCTGCAGTTGCGATCGGCCGTCAGCCATCTTAATGAGGCGTGGGCTGTTGAAACAGCCGGCTTGCTGCTATACGCTTTCGCAGACACGTTGCCGTGGGATTGGGTCGTTGATGCGGCGCGCTGGACGTATGACGAAGCGCGTCATTGCCGTATGGGCTATGAGCGGTTACTGGGCTGGGGTTTCGAGCCGGCCGAACTGCCACTGGGCACCTATATTTACGACAGCACGGCCGGACAAGACCCGATCTACCGACTCGGCATGCTCTTCTTTTTTGAAACACGTAATATCAGCAAAAAGCCGCAGCGGGCCGAACTCTTCCGAAGCTACGGCGATGCCGTGAGTGAGCATGATATGGAGTTCGACTGGGCTGACGAAACGATTCACGCGGGCTATGGGAAGCATTGGATGAAAACGCTGCTCAAAACACGTGGCGAAGACCCGGCTACCTACGAGGCCATTCGCACGCGCTGTCAGGCCCTGGTCGAGAGCTATGTCCAAACCGGAACGCCGGATGAGCAGAGCACCATCACCGAGCTCGTTCACACGTTGATGGCCAAAGCACACATGCACACCGAGCGCAACGGCCTCCTGATCCATGATTAACCGAGTTGATCTGGTGGGGTATCGGCTGACCGGCAAGAGTCCTCGTCATCTCGCTATACACGGGTGAACGTAGAGCAGGACGTATGAGCAGTGTCGATATGGCGGCAATCGTGCTGACGGAGCGAGGATTGCCGCCAACATTGGAAACAGTAACCGTCGATGATCCGGGTCCGGATGAGGTGCGGGTGCGA
This sequence comes from Chloroflexales bacterium, assembly GCA_038223355.1. GTDB lineage: Bacteria > Chloroflexota > Chloroflexia > Chloroflexales > Kallotenuaceae > JACDGP01. Next base: position 3,679 of record JBBRHB010000472.1, on the reverse strand, counting down.
ATGGTAGCGAGCGGGATCTGTCATACAGACCTGGCAGCAGTGCGCGATGCACGGACGTACCCGATCCTGCTGGGCCATGAAGGTGCCGGCATCGTTGAAAGCAGCGGGACACGCGTCAAGCATGTGCAACCGGGCGATCATGTTGTGATTAACTGGCTGGCCAAATGCGGGCAGTGCCGGCGATGTGTCACCGACCGTGCGGATCTCTGTGAGCAGATATTGGGGACGGCGGCACCCCGTGTGCGGTGGCGGGATGCACCACTGGCAGTACTGCTGAACGCAGGCACATTTTGTCCTCTCGTCGTCGTTCCAGCGACCGGCGCTGTCCCCATCCGCCGCGACATCCCACTGACGACGGCGGCGCTTTTGGGCTGTGCGGTAGCGACCGGTGTGGGGGCGGCGTTGTATACCGCCAAGGTTGAGCCGGGCACGACGGTGGCAGTGATCGGTGCTGGTGGCGTCGGGCTCAACGTGGTGCAAGGAGCGCGCCTGGCAGGTGCCAAGGTGATCGTGGCCATTGATGTCGACGAGGAGCGTCTGGCTATGGCAAGCAGCTTCGGCGCAACACACATTTTTAATAACCGGCGCAACAGTCCGGTTGCGCATGTGCATGAGCTGACGAACGGGCGCGGCGTGGAGCACGTTTTTGAGGTCGTCGGCAAGCCCAATCTGATGCGGCAAGGGATTGATATGCTTGCACGCGGTGGCATCTTAACGCTGGTCGGTGCAGCCGCACGGGATGCCTCCTTACAGTTTCAACCACGGCGCTTTATGAGCCAGCAGCAGACCCTCGCGATCAAACGGGCAGCCGTCGCGGTGATGCAACGCTCCGCCGTGACGATTTTGCCGGCCACACCATACGACATGACAACTGACGCGGGATATACCGGTGACCATGCGGGCATTGGGGAGACGTCACTCTTATGGACCGTGCGTCCTGATCTCGTACGACTTGATACCCTGCCGCGCGATCAGCTCCTGGACGGCGTTTTGGGCGCGGATCCACGTGAGGCGGCGAGCCCGGCCAGAGGCCTAGCATTGGCAGAGGTTATCGTCGCCAGAACAGCTGAAGTTGCATTACGACTGCTGCAAACAACGGCACCTGTCCAACGCGCCGCATATCTTGAAGCACTGGGCGCGGGGGTTCGCGTACTCGAACATACGGCCCAACAACGCCAGGTACAGCCCAAACAGGCTGTGCCAGCGGTCACAACAACCGCCTATCTCGGCTATTGCCAAGCTATGTACGTGGGAGATTACAAGACCGCCCGGCACTTTGCGGAGCAAAAGTGGGCCGACCTCGCTGCATAAAGTCGTCGACGCGTGTCCGGGCACCGACTAGCCATTACCCCAACAAGTCGATTGACATCTAAGTATTCTATGGTATAGTCGTATATATACGACTATGTACGAGAGCGATGACAATGTGTTGTACCTGTCAATGAGCGCTAGTGACATAGTAGATCCTGCCTCTACCAGCACCATGGAGGGCGAATAGCCGGGATTCGCCTGCCTACCACCTGCACCGGAGCGCGCCATCCTGACGACGGAACTTCGTCCACGTGGGACCCCCTAACAAAGATGGAGGATGACTCATGGAAGAATCAGAACAGGTAAGCCGACGGGCCTTCTTGCGAAGGAGCGCTGCACTTGTAGCCGGCGCAAGCGTTATCGTGGCCTGTGGTGCTGCACCCCAGGCAGGTCAGGCGACGGCACCCCAAGCAGCCCAGACGACGGCAGCCCAGGCGGCGCCGGCGCAAGCCGGTGTTAAGACTATTCGTGTTGTTTCGGGTCAAGATGTCACCGAGCTCCAAGTCCGGCAACAAATCGGCGATATGTTTAACAAGGCGCACTCAGACATCAAAGCTGAGATTGCGATCGTTAAAGGTGATCGCTACGAATCGCAGCAGCTGATGATCGCGGGTGGAAACTCGCCGGACGTGCTCTACCTGAATCCCGGCTTCCTGTATGCGTTAGCCGCCAGAGATGCGCTCCTTCCGCTCGACTCGTATATTGCTACGGACAATATCAGCTTCGATGGCGTCCTGCCGACGGCGGTCGATATTGGCAAATACAAAGGAAAGATGGTCGCCATGCCGTTCGAGGTGGCACCTTTGACCCTGGTCTATAACAAGAAGCTGTTCGACGCGGCGGGTGTGCCCTACCCTACCACGAATTGGGCCGACCCGAACTGGAGCTGGGACGCCTTTGTCGAAACCGCAAAGAAGTTAACCAAGCTCGATCAGAAGCAGTATGGGGTGCACATCGACAGCTGGATGTTTAGCACCTTTGTATTCCAGAATGGTGGGCATGTTCTTACGAACTCGCGCGACATTACTGCCGATACAAAGTGTGTGCTGGACTCGCCGCAGGCTGTCGAAGCGCTGCAATGGCTCGTGGATCTGCAGACAAAGCATAAGGTGCATGCCCCGGCCTCCGACACCGCTCAACTCAGCGGCTTTGACCGCTTTATGTCGGGCAAGGTAGCAATGTACGTCTATGGTCGCTGGCTTAACACATTTCGCACCATCAAGGATTTCGAATGGGATGTCGCCGCACTCCCGCATCCTACGGGCAAAGAGCCAAAGACGCTGCTCCTCGACCTGCATTATGGCATCTCTTCGCGCTCGAAGACACCGGACGCTGCGTGGCAATATCTCAAGTTCATGACGACCAAAGAGCCCCAGACAACGAATGTTAGTACCGGCATGGCGGTGTCCGTTGTGGATAGCATTAATCAATCCGGTGCCTTCTTGTTGTCCAAGCCGCCGAGCAACGAACGGGTCTATATCGATGCGCTTAAGTATGCCGTGCCGGAGGAAGTGAATGCTGTCACGACGAGCTACAGCGCAGCTTTGAATACTGAACTGGAGTCGATCTTCAGCGGTAGCCACAAGGTCCAGGATGGTCTGACGGCCGCAACCAAGTCCATCAATAAGGCGTTGGATGATTGGCGAACGCAACACCCTTCGACCTGACGTCTCTGAGATTGGCGGTGTACGCGAGCTGGCTATGACCTGGGCAAGCGCCGCACTGTGCCTGTCCCTGAGCCATTGTTCACGTCCCGCTGAATTTAAGGTGTAGGAACGATTAAAGGGAACACTGTGGAATTAGCGAATGCGAAGACGCGTCTACCGGTCAGCCCCCGCATCAAAGGCAAACTGTGGCGGCGCAATATCGAGGGCTACCTGTTTGTCGGTCCCTGGCTCCTCGGCTTCTTACTCTGGCAACTCGGGCCCATTATTGCATCGGCCTGGCTGAGTCTTAATCAGTGGGACATGCTCACGCCGATGAAATTTGTCGGTGCCGGCAATTACGTCGAAATGGTGCACGACCCCTTGTTCTGGAAGAGTCTTACCGTCACGGTGAGCTATATCGTTATGGCCGTGCCGCTCCAGCTTGTGCTCGCACTGCTGCTGGCCGTGCTGGTTAATACGAAGCTGCGGGCCATGTACTTCTTTCGTAGCGTGTTTTTCTTGCCTTCGCTGACGGCGGGTGTCGCCGTCGCCGTGTTATGGCGATGGATGTTAAATCCTGAGTATGGGCTGGTGAACTATCTTCTGTCGCTCGTGGGAGTACCCGGCCCCTTATGGCTACAGAGCGAGGCGTGGGCTTTACCGGCGCTTGTGCTCATGAGCTTATGGGGTGTGGGAACGACCATGTTGATTTATCTGGCGGC
>JBBRHB010000471.1:0-4606 GCA_038223355.1 Chloroflexales bacterium | reverse complement strand
CATCCTGGCTACGACCCCACTCATCGCCACTGCAGATCATCGGCACGCCCTGGGATAACAGCAACGTCGCTAGTATGTTGCGTTGTTGGCGGACTCGGAGCAGATTAATGGCCACATCATCGGTCGTTCCTTCAACGCCATAATTACAGCTCAGATTATAGTTGTTGCCGTCACGATTACTTTCGCCGTTAGCCAGATTATGCTTTTCGTTATAGCTGACAACGTCCCGCAGGGTAAAGCCGTCATGTGCCGTAACAAAGTTGATGCTGGCATATGGCCGCCGGCCGTTATGGTGATATAGATCACTCGAGCCCATTAGGCGATAGCCGAACTCGCGCACGCGTGTCCAATCGCCCCGCCACACCCCGCGCACCACATCGCGATACTTGTCATTCCATTCGGCCCACAGGACTGGAAAGTTACCGACTTGATAGCCACCAACACCTACATCCCAAGGTTCTGCGATCAATTTAACCCGCGAAATGACGGGGTCCTGGTGCACGATGTCGAAAAAGGCCGAAAGACGATCAACAGCATGGAGCTCACGGGCTAGCGCCGACGCTAAGTCGAAGCGAAAGCCATCAACATGCATTTCGGTGATCCAGTAGCGCAGGCTGTCCATGATGAGTTGCAGCGTGCGTGCATCCATCATGTTCATGCTGTTGCCACAGCCCGTGAAATCCATATAGTAGCGCGGGGCGTCGGGCCACAACCGGTAGTAGGCTTGGTTATCAATGCCGCGCATTGAGAGCGTTGGCCCGAGATGATCGCCTTCGGCAGTATGGTTATAAACCACATCAAGGATGACTTCGATCCCGGCAGCGTGTAGGGTCTTGACCATGGCCTTGAACTCACGAACCTGGGCGCACTGGTCACGTTGCGCGGCATAGCGAATATCTGGGGCAAAAAAAGCAACCGTGTTATAGCCCCAATAGTTGGTTAAGCCCTGGTCGGCGAGATGGCGCTCGTCGAAGTGCTGATGGATCGGCAAGAGTTCTACTGCCGTTACGCCCAATTCACTCAGATAGTTGATCGCAGCCGGCGACGCTAGTCCGGCATAGGTGCCACGCAGTGCGGGCGGCACCTCCGAATGCAACATGGTAAAGCCTTTGACATGCAACTCATAAATAACCGATTCGGCCAGCGGCGTGCGGGGAGCATGGTCATCGCCCCAATCAAAAGCTTCATGAACCACGACGCTTTTCGGCATGTAAGGCGCGCTATCGGTTGTGTCGAAAGCGGCATCACCGGCTGGATGATCACGGGTATAGCTATACAGTGCATTATTCCAGCTACCCGTACCCGAAAGCGCGCGAGCATAGGGATCGATCAAGAGTTTATTGCGGTTGAAGCGTAGACCGCGGTCGACATTGTACGGGCCGTCCACGCGATAACCATAGCACTGCCCGGGCTTGAGATGGGGAACATAGCCATGCCACACGTAATCGGTATATTCGACAAGACGCAGTTCTGCAACCGGCTGATCGGCGTCATCAAACAAACACAGATCGACTGCCGTCGCATCTTTGGCAAACAAGGCGAAATTGACACCATCTCCATCCCATGTTGCCCCCAGGGGGTAGGGCCGTCCTGGCCAAATCTCCATATGCCAACCTCAGCGTTGCAAGGACGATTACGTGCTTAAACATGCGCGACCTCTGAGTGGCACGCGACCACTCACGGGCAACAGCAAAAAAACAGCCCGAGCAGCAGACGTATTCCCTGCTCCTCAGGTTCTTTACACTCAAGGGAGTCTAGCACTGACCTTCGGAACGGTCAACCGTAGCGCAGGTTAAGCGGGCCGCACCGCAGGTTAGAGGAGGGGACTATGGAGTTGTCGTTATGGGGGCCGTCGCGCTAGGCAGGACTGCGCCTGCCGAGTTCGGCAGGCGCAGCACCTGCCCCACTTCGATTTTGTTGGGGTCGCTTAGGTTGTTGGCGGTCATGAGTTCATCGATCGTCGTTTCGTTGGCGTCGGCAATCTTGGTCAACGTATCCCCCGGTCGCACCACATAGACGTTGGCAGGCGTCGGCGTCGGGATGCTACGACGAGCATACGTTGTCGCAGTCGCCGCTACATTTTGCGTTGGAGCCGGCGTTACAAAGACGATGGGTTGAATTGTGGGGCGACTCGTGCGATCCACCGGACTGCAGCCGAGACATGCCAGCAGGAGCAACAACGCTCCCCTATACCGGACCGCCTGCTTTAGCAACCCCGGCTTATCAGGCACCTTCGACATTACTATGACCAACCGGCGTTTCGTCCTTATCGTCAACGCCATGCGAAATTGGGCGCTCGACTTCGATCTGTTCGAGTACCGCTTCTTCCTCTTCCTCGAAGAGATCGGCATTCTCGTCGCCAAAAGCAATGCCAAGTCCGCGTGCCACCCGGACTTGCTCGTTATCGGTCGGCACTGTCTTGACCCGCGAGGCTGCTTCCGCCATCGTAATCGTTTGGATTTCACTGCCCTTGAGCACAACGATTTCGCCTGACTTGCCTTCGGCCAGCGAGCGAACGGCAGCACAGCCAAAGCGTGTCGCTAAAACCCGATCATAGGGCGTCGGCGCACCACCCCGTTGCAAGTGGCCCAAAACTACAACGCGCGCGTCCTTTTTGGTACGCTTAGCAACCTCGGTTGCCACATAGTGGCCAATGCCACCCAGCCGTCCACTATCATCGACAAACATTTGACCACCATCAAGCAGACGTGCACCTTCGGCCACGACGATGATCGAGAACTTCGATCCCTGGTATTCACGAGCCAGGACTTTCGATGCTACGGCCTCAATCCGGAAGGGAATTTCGGGGATCAGGACGACATCAGCACCCCCGCCAATACCCGCATGCAACGCGATCCAGCCGGCATCACGTCCCATCACTTCCAGAACCATAACCCGGTCATGACTAGCCGCAGTTGTGTGTAAACGGTCGATTGCTTCGGTCGCCACCATTAAAGCCGTGTCGAAACCGAAGGTCCGATCACTACCCCACAGATCGTTATCGATCGTTTTCGGAACGCCAATGGCCCGAATACCATATTTGGCAAACTCACTAGCGATACCCTGCGAGCCCTCGCCGCCGATCACTACCACAGCGTCAAGCCCCAGCCGGCGCATATTTTGTGCCGCTTCTTTGAAAGGTCCAGGCTCGCGGTGATGCTGACCGTTGATGATTGTCGAGCCGAAGTGACCTTTATTCGTTGAGCCAAGCAGAGTCCCGCCACTAGGCAGCAGGCCCCGAACCTGTTCCAAACCAAGATTACGGATACGAGGTGGGGTTAATAAGCCCTCGAACCCGTCTTCGATGCCTACGACTTTCCAGCCGTATTCGATTTCGGCGGTTTTAACGACGGCACGAATCACGGCATTAAGGCCGGGAGCATCACCACCACCGGTCAGAACACCAATTCGTCGAATCGTTGTCGGCATAGCCGATCTCCTTCCGGACACACTACTGGTGGGAAATAAAAAGTCCGCAACGGCGGACCTTCATCGGTCATTCAGCCGATAGTGTAGCATATAATAAGCGGCGTTCACCGTCCAATAGTTGCAAGTTGCAAGCATTCAACACGCCGTTTCACAGCCCATAAGAATGCATCAGCCGTGAACTGTTCTACAATGCGCGCATCGTAGCATAAGGTTAGCAGCGCCGTTGTATGGAGGTCTATACGATCACCCTCCCGCGTCGTTACAACGACGGGCCGGCTTGTGGGTGACCCAACGCTTAGGGTCGCGGTAGAGCCGGAAGCAAGCCACACTTCGCTCCACAACGCCGAACTCGTCCGGATCGTAAATGCCTGCCCGGGTGCTGCAGACGCCGTTGAGTGGGCAACTGTTCGCGCGAGCCCTAGCAGGCTGAGGCCTGGCGCATCCTCGATAACTCGCCGCACCCCATCATCCTCAATTGCCAGCGTCGTACGTCTTGGCATGATCAGGCCCGCATCGTCCCAAATTGCCTGGAGCAGTCTGTGAGTGAGCAGTTCCTGACTCACTGCGTAGGCTACGCAAGTTGCAAGCGTTAGCACTACGCCTCGCGATCCCTGTCGCACTGCGCGACTGGCTGCCGATGCTCCAGCCAGATCCACCTCCATGACAGTCAAGGCGACCGGGATCTCAGGCGAGAGCGCAGAGCGACCTGCTTGCGTTCTACCTTGCAGACGCAAAATATCCGCTTGGACAATACGACCCCCATAGCCGCTGCCAGTGATTGTGGTGAGATCATGGCCGTGCACCGCCGCTACTTTACGAGCAAGGGGTGAAACGCGTACCCGCCGTGAACTTTCGTCGGCCGCAATCTGTGCCGGACGCTCATTAATCGAGCTATTGCGCTGCTCAATGGTGGCGAGCAGCGCGCCGGCATCCATTGTATCGCCCGCACTATACAAGAGCTGCGTCAGTATTCCAGATATCGGCACCGGTAGATCAAGCACAACCTGCTCGGTGCGAACAAGCAACAACGGATCGCCCGGCGTGACTGGGTCGCCGGGCTGCTTATACCATTGTTCAATAGTCATGGAACTGTCACCGGGCAGCGACGACAGCCGGAGTTGCCGCAGCTTCATTGCTTGCTCTGACCGGCTTCCCATAGCTGGCGCGTTAAGCGCAT
>JBBRHB010000470.1:0-4609 GCA_038223355.1 Chloroflexales bacterium | reverse complement strand
CACAGAAGATGTCGTTGGGCAGCCTTTGACCGAGCGCGTACCACTACCGGCCGCGCAGGCCGTCGGCGTGTTGCGAACGATCGTGGGCGCAGTGGCACTCGCGCAGTCACAGGGCGCGCCGCATCCGCCCATTTCGAGTCGCAATGTGTGGATCTGTGATGGTGGACGGGCGATTTTGTTGGAGAACTGGCAGCTCTCACCGCGCGAAGCCGGCCTCGATCTGGCACATTACCGGGCGCCGGAGCGGGTACGTGGTGAGCCGCCGAGCCCGGCCACAACGGTGTATGCGCTTGGCATTCTGGCGTGGGAGACATTGGTCGGACGACGGCCCTTTAGCGGTCCGACGCCCGATGCGATTGCCACCCAGCAGTTGGCAGGCGAGATTCTGCCACCATCGCTTGTTTTGCCACGCGTTTATTCGCCAGAGCTTGACCGAATTATTGATCAGGCGGTTGCCTCTAATAGCCAGATGCGCTATCCGACGCCGACGGACTTCGGCCGGGCGCTGGATTTGTATGTTGACGGGGTAACGGCCCACACCGGTCGACTGGCGATCTTGCAGCACCAGTATGGGCACTCCGCGCAAGCAACGCGTGATACGCAGGTTTTGCCTGCGGCCGGCAGCGAGGCACCGACGATGCCAACGGCCAGACCACAGCCGCAAGCAGTCGCACCGCCACCACCACCCGCCGTGATCCGGCAACTACCGGTACGCCCGGCCCGACGGGTCCCGCCACCACCTCGCGACACAGCACCGGCGGTTCCGGTTGCCAGCCAAGGGGTTGCGCCGGTAATGGACCAGCAGGCCATGGCGAAAGAGATGCAGCGAACGATGCGCAAAGAGCTGCGCCGGCAAAGCTGTCAGCGTAGCTTGCTAAGTTTCGCGTGGCGGCTGGTCGTTGCTGTCATGCTGTTCGCCGCACTTTATTTTGGCGGTGGCTATCTGTTTACGACGATCAACAACTATGTTACCGGCCAAGTGCAGCGGTTGACACCGGGTGAAGTGATCGCACGCCAATTGCCGCATTGGGACTGGGTCACGCGCCTGCTTAAGAACAATACGCCGGATATTCCGCTGGCCACCACCTATAAAGTCACAGCGCTGCTCCATATGCGGGATGGACCTAGCGTGAACAGTACCAAGCTTCGCGACTTACAACCCGGCACCATTATTCGTTCGCTAGGACAAAAACAGCTTGACGACCAGGGGACCGAGTGGATCAAAGTCCTAGACACCAACGGTTTGCCTCAGCAAGGGTGGGTCGCTAATTTGCCGGACATCCTCCAGAAACAGTAAAATAAAGGTAGGAGTTAGCGTATGAGTGTTGCCATTCCTGAGCAGGCGGTTGCCGCGCTGAGCGCCGCCGAGCGCGTCGTCATTCTCACCGGTGCCGGCGTGTCAGCCGGGAGCGGCGTACCCACCTTTCGCGAGTCACAAACGGGAGACTGGAAGCTGTATGATCCGCGCGATCTGGCAACACCACAAGGCTTTATGCGCAACAGCCGGTTGGTCTGGGAATGGTATACCTGGCGGCGTAAGCTGATGGAACAGGCTAAGCCCAATCTGGCGCATTATGCGCTGGTGGACATGGAACAGAGCGTGCCCAAGTTTTTGTTGATCACCCAGAACATTGATGGACTCCATTGGGCTGCAGGCAGTCGCGATATGATTGAGCTACACGGTAACATTGCGCGCACCAAGTGTTTCGATGAGGGTATTCCGGTCGACAGTTGGGAAGAGACCGGCGAGATACCACCGCACTGCCCGCATTGTGGCGGCAACCTGCGCCCGGATGTCGTGTGGTTTGGCGAAGGTATCTCGACGTATGTCTTAAATCAGGCCGGTGCGGCGATCAAAAAGTCCGATGTCTTCTTGTGCATCGGGACGGCGGCGATGGTTGCTCCGGCGGCCTCATTTCCCCTGCTCGCAAAACGTAACGGTGCGCAGATTATCGAGATCAACCCCGAACAAACGGCCTCCACAGTGATGGCCGACTGGTCGATTCGGGGCAAGTGTGCAGAGGTATTGCCGGAGTTGGTACGGCGTATGGGCATTCCGCCAATCGCACTCGAATCGGCGGCGCGGTAGCAGGGCATGGAGCACAGACGACGCTTTGAGAGCGTGACACTGCATGACCACCCGTATGGACAGGCCGTGGTGGCGATGCTCGGGCAGGCGCTGGCGGCGGTTGATCCGGCCCAGGCGGTGCTGCGCACGCTGAGACGGGATGGCGCGACGTTGCAAATTGGTTCAGAGCACTTTGACCTTGGCGGTGGGCGGCAGGTCGTGTTGCTGGCAATGGGCAAAGCAGCACTGCCGATGGCCCAGGCCGCATTGAGTGTGGTTGGTGAGAGTGTCGCCCGTGGGTTGGTAATCGCTAAGGAGGCCGCACCAGCTGATTACCACTTCCCGCCACAGATCGCCGTGCTGCAGGGTGGCCATCCGGTGCCGAACGACCAAAGCATTCGGGCCGGGCAGGCGGCGCTCGAGCTGATGAGCGCAGCGGGAGCGAATGACCTCGTCCTGGCGCTGATCTCTGGTGGTGGCTCGGCCTTGATGGCCGCGCCACGGACCGGTCTGACACTTGCAGACCTCCAAGAGCTAACGACGACGTTGCTGGCCTCCGGCGCGCCTATCGAGGCGATTAACACGCTGCGGCGGCGTTGTGACCTGGTTAAAGGCGGGGGGCTAGCAATGCGCAGCAAGGGGGCCCAGGTAGCGGTGCTCGTGCTTTCGGATGTTGTAGGCGACGATCTGCGGACCATCGCTTCGGGTCCTTTCGTGGTTGCCGACGAAGAGCCTGGGGCGGTCGAAGCTGTGCTGCAGCGGTATGATCCAGGAGCCAAACTGAGCCAGCGGCTCCGCGACGTGCTGACAGAGCCGTTATCTGCTGCTGCAGGTAAGGATAGTAGGGTCACGCATACCATCGTCGGCAATGTTTGGACAGCGGTCGAGACGGCTGCGGCAACAGCGCGGCAGCACGGGCTCAAGGTAGTAATCAGGCAGCCAGCGCTGGTTGGTGAAGCACGGCAGGTCGGACCGGCCTTGATTGATGAGTTTGACCAGCTTGACATGGAGCGACCGGCCTGCATGATCGCGGGGGGCGAAACGACCGTTACCATACAAGGCGACGGGCTCGGCGGCCGCAATCAGGAACTGGCGCTGGGCTGCGTTGAGCGCCTGGCAGGCCGTGATTTGCTCCTTGTGACGCTGGCGACCGACGGCGGCGATGGACCGACAAATGCTGCCGGCGCTGTCGTGAACGGTGCGAGCCTGGAGCGCGCCAGGGGGCTGGGACAAGAGCCTCGCGATGCGCTACGGCACAGCGACGCCTACCATTTCTTCGCGCGGCTTGACGATCTGCTCAAGCCGGGCCCGACACACACGAACGTTAACGACCTAACTCTCCTCATCGCACCGTAACTCACCTGCTCAAGCTTGGGAGATGATGGTCACTGATACCAAGCTGTATCATTGTGCGTTAGTGCTCAGTTGGCAGGCCCGACTTTTCGGCTGCGCTGAGCCAGTGCCATAGGAAATCATAGGCCTTGGCACCGCTAATCTGGTGGCCACCTTCGAAGAAATCGTGGTCAAGATGGCTTGAGGCACCGGCTGCGGTATAGGCCTTGGCTACCTGTTCGTAGGCTGCTTTGACTCCAGCCATCGGGAATATCTCGTCAAGGGTCCCGGCCTCGACAAGTAAGGGGCGCGGTGCGAAGAGCGCGGCGATATCGTACATTTCGGCCTCTTCGAGCAAGCCGGGGACGTAGTTGCATAGACAGTGATCGACAGCCAGGATGCTGTCACGGAAGGTACAGAGATAGCCACTGAGAACGATGGCGCGCAGCCGTTCATCGAGGGCTGCAGCGCAGAGGGTTACGGTGCCGCCACCAGAAAGGCCCATGATACCGATCCGGGCAGGGTCAACTTCGGGGCGCGTTACGAGATAATCTAACGTGCGCAGGACATCGTAGACGCGGCGGCCTAAGAGCGGACGACCAAGCATAAGCCCCCAGAGTGCCGCATCATGGCACGAGCTTTCGGTGGATCCGCGGGCGATGTCTGCTACCTCGCGCCGCCGCCCGAAGGCCAGCAACTCGGGGGCGATAACGACGAAGCCGCGCTGGCAAAGGGCTACCGCGAAGTCCTTATGATAGCCGGGGGGGCCGGTGCGATCCGTGCCATCGGGATTAATGCCGACGATGTCATCGACACCATAGCCATGGCCATGGAGGGCGATGATGGCCGGACGGGGGGTCGTGATGCCATCAGGGATGAGTAGCCAGGCAGGAACCATGCTGCCTTCGCTGCTCTCGAACTCGATGTAGGCGCGATGATAGCCGGCATGTGGCGTGGACCGTGCGTGTTGAGTCATGAAGGGGGCACCGGAGACAGGCAGCAGATTAAGACGTTGGCGAAGTTGATGGCGTAAGGCAGTACGCCATTGCGCCCACGTCGCGGGATCGGTACTAATGGGCATGGCAAAACGGCGAGGGCGGTCGTTGTAGAGATCGTGATAGAGGGGGAGAGGCCGCATGCGATCTTGATCAGCCAACAGATTAGTCATCGTTGTTTCTCCTTGGCTCGATTCTGCATGGCGCCAGTATA
>JBBRHB010000469.1:0-4610 GCA_038223355.1 Chloroflexales bacterium | reverse complement strand
TGTCTCACCTCAGCACATCCCAACAAAACCCTCACACTTCAGGCACCTGGTAGCTTGCCCCGTGATGGCACCGTAGGCAGCACAGCCATCTGCTCCTCCCGCAAGCGCTTGATGAGCGCGACTGGTTGAATGAGCCACGACCAGCAGAGGGAGCACCGATCCACGGTGTTTTTGGCTGTCACTGCCGTGTGGCCGGAAAGGTCTGTGCCCATGTCAATGGCGGTGGCATAGCATTTGCTAATGCTGTAGTAGAAATTAAAGCTTCTGCACCCCCCGACTGTTTGACGGCGTTCCGTCCTCGCCTCAACGATCGTACCCTGCCCGCCGATGTACAGGAGTGCACCTGGAGCAACGCCGCTCCATGGTTTCTAGGACGAGCCCGAGGCACGAGGGATGGCGACCTCCTCCCCCTGGGCACCAAGCCTTGCAAAGGAACACCGCAATGGACCTACACCTTGAACGCTGCACGAACTGCGGCAACGAATGGGCACCCAAGGAGTACCCCTCGAGTGGCGACACCCTGAATGCACCGGCGTCCGTCTGCCACGTTCATCTCACGCCGCATCAGTCACCAGCTGGGGAGGCAGCATCTTTGAGCGTCGATGATCTGCAAGTCAGCCTGATCGCGCTCATGACGCATGCGCGGGCCAGCGGTCTCTTGATGGAAGAGATTGTCGGCGTCCTGCGCGATGAACTGGCCTTTGCGGCTGAACTGACAGCGCCCGGGCGTCGCATGCTTGTCCAGATCATGGATCTCGGCCAGTTCGAGCCGGCATTGCGGCCACGGCACACCGCACGTGCGCCCGAACTGCTGCACAGCCGTGCTCTCGGCCAGTGATCCAGGGACAAGGCACAGCCTGGCTCACACGCACGTTCGCACCAAGGCGGAGCACCGTCCTGGCCGATTGCCCGGGGCGGTCTCTTGTATCGTTGTTGATTGACAGCAGGTATGACTGAAATTGCAGTACGCAGGACTGAAGACAGGCGGGGCGTCGTGTCGTCTGCGGAAGGACCACGGCAGATGTCCTCAACGCAAGAAGCAAGCCAGCCGATAGCCGATGGATTCGCGTCGCCGACGTCATGACTATGACGAGACCATCCGTTTCCGGGGCTGAATTCGATGTGGTCGGCACTGCTGATTCGTGAGCGCACCAGACGACCGCACCAGAACACATGGGCACACGTCGGATTCTCATGCCCAACGAGGCCATCGCTTGGTTGCGTGTGCTAGGATACTTGTACTGGGATGACGTTCATGCCCCTGCTATCTGCGCATTCCCTGCACCAGACGAGGGGAAGGTCATGCGATGAGTACCGAACTGCCGTCGCTCTGCCAGGAGCCGTCGCCCATCACGGGCGCTGGGAGCGTGTTCTCCCGTCCCAGCACCAGAGGATCGCGTGTGCGTCGTGCTGGATAGTGGCGCTGCTCGGGGCAAGCACACGCCAGGATACCGACCGTGCCGAAGGATCAACGCGCTGCCACGGGAGCTCGGACACGGCCTAGAGCGACAGCCGTCACGTAATCGTGGGGCGGGCGTTGCTATGATCCGCACACACATGCGGAAAGGAGCCCAAAAATGGTGACGAATCCTACTGGCCTGCTACAACAGCTCCACGCGTATGTGGAGACGTATATTGCCTATCTCAGCCACGGAACGGAGGCACACGCGGAGCAAGCGAATGCGGAGATGCAGCGGGTCATTCATGAATTGGAACACGTACAAGCCCATCCGGATCAGGCGAGCGAGGCCGAGTGCGCCACGCAACGCATCAGCGCTCTGCTTGATCAACTGCGCTCCGAAACCCAACGCGTGCCCCATCCCCATCGAACATCGGTCCCCCACCAATCGCTTGCCCGCGCCTTCCGATCATACCTGGACGACGAGATTACCTATATTGCTCGCAGCGGGCGGAGTGTCGCACGTGAGCAAGCCAATTTGTTGCTCGGCGATGTCATCGCCGATTTAAAGGCTCTTTCGCTGAATCCGACGGAGGCGCAGGCCCACCGGTTAACGAGGGACCTGGAGCAAAAACGCGCGGAGTTGGCCCGCATCCAACGGCCCTGGCAGCAGCCAGTTCCCGATCAGGAGGGAGCGGAGCATCAGCGTAAGGTGTAACGTCGTCGCGACCTGACGGTCCTCAGCGAACTCTACGAGGCCTGATCGCATGATGATGGCTCTGCACCACGTTGATCTTGCGCTGAAAATATCCGTGAGGTGACCGGGGCCACCGTCTTAAGTGGCGAACCATACGTTCCTCGTTCCCACGCTGTGGACGGAGCCAGGTACGCGAGCGCCGTGGATGCGCCCAGCACGTCGGCTGGTCGCGAGCAGTGCCCACTGTCACTCAAGAGCAGAGCGGATGACCCCTCAGGCGAGGAAGAGGCGCACGTCCCATGCTCCATAAGGACGACCTGCGTCACAGGCCGCGGCCCGGGACGGCGAAACGCCATGGGTCGCATTGCGCTGTGCATACACCTTCACCTGCGGTAGCGACCTCGCTACGCGCACGCACCTCCGACAGGTCTACACTGGAGGGATCGTGAGACCTCGAACCCGGGTCCTCCGTGGCTGAAGGTTTGAAAAGGAGGACAGCATGTCCGCAACCATCTCCCCACCCGCGGGACCGTCCGCACACCGTAGCTTCGGCCGCGTCCTGCAGACCGGCCTCGTCGTCGCCATCGCCGCGGCGCTCGTGAATGTCATGGTATTCGTGCTTGCAGGGGATCTGCTCGGCATCCCGTTCGTCTTCCCGTACCCGGGACAAGGCGGCCCGGCCGCACCGTTGCCGATCACACTCGTGATCATGGCGAGCGTGCTCCCGGCAATCGGGGCGGCTCTGCTGCTCGCGGTACTCGCCAGGATGACACGGCGATCGCTCAGGAGCTTCCTAATCGTCGGCCTTGTCTTCCTGATCGTCTCGTTGGGCGCTCCGCTCTCCTTACCGGTCGCGCTCGCAACAAAACTGGCGTTGAGCACGATGCATCTCGTGGCGGCTGCGATCATTATCGGTGGCCTCACCGTTCGAAGTGATGGATGGGCCAGCGTCTCGCGCCATGTTCGTTGAGAAGAGATGGAGACTGAGACAGGTTGTGCTGTGCCAACTGAGAGAGTCTCGCGCGGTACAGAATGAGGCAGCGGGTGGACCATTCCGGTTGTGCACAGAGCGGTGACATAGATACGGTCTGCGGATCCAACTCGAACGGCCATAGCAACGGCACGTCAAGCTATGACGCTCTTGATGCCGTAGGAAGGAACCCATGAACGATCGTATTTTCGACCTCTTCCTCGACGCTGAGGCTCGAGCACGATGTGCGACGGAGTTAGACGACTATGCACACATCAGCGACCAGATGGAAGCCTGGCACGCGAGTATTGCCCCCACGCGAGCGCGGCTGGCCAGCATTGGCCGAGAGCTCATCGCAGCCGGGCCGCAGGAAACGCCCAATCTGATCGATGAACAAACGGAGGTGACGGCGCGCCTCGTGGCGATGCCCTTGCAAGCAAGACACATGCAGTTCAGGTACGTTCTGGCACATCTTCGCTTACTGCATGCTGTATGGGCGGGTAATTCCGCTGAAGCCGAGGCGCTGCAGAAGCACCTTACCGGCACGGTCTGGAGGCGCCAAACGGAAATCAGGCGCGAAAGCAACGAACGGGAACATGTGGCCGCGGCCAGCTGCGGCGTAACGGACGATGAGGGTACGTTGCTCGGCGCAGCGAACGGTGAGGATCCTCCAAAGCGACAAGCCGGCTATGATAGGTTCCAGTAGGACATGACGACTCTGCATAAAGAAAGGAAAGCGCTAGCTGAAGCGTCAACCACCCTTGAGCGCCGCTCCCAGGACGCAAGCGATAAGGCGTACATGTGCGTGGCCGGGGCGCTGCATGCCTATGCGGTCGATCTGTTGCAGCCGTTAACGTGGTCGGAAGCAACAATTGCTCAGGCCTGTCAGCAAGAACATGCGACGCGCGAGTTACCCCCCTCGGGGGACCAGTATCAGAGCTGCGGCGAGTCACCGAGGTCTCCTTCCAGCCCGTGCGGAGCCGGCATGGTTCTGACAATGAACGGTGCTGGCTACAGTTCGCATCCGCATACCAAAGCGGATGCATGAGTGGCGGCGACACACGTACCCTCCATCGAGAGCCTCCCACCTCGCCTTGCCCGTTCTGCTCGCTCGTCTATTGTGCTTTTGTGCTTGTATGCTTGTGTTCTTTGTTCTGTTTCTGTAGTGCGCCGCGATTGCGATGAAGATGCGCTGCGGGAAAAACGAGGAGACGAGGGCCGGGGCGGCGGGCAAGAACGGAGCAGACGACCCGGTCGCGCAACAAGAGGATAGATGAGGCATGTCGTTACGCCAGAATCCAAGAACCGTCCCGTGCTCCGACTGATCATGGTGCCGGAGTGAACGGCGCACAGGATGCGGAGGCACCAACGATTGCCGACCAATTGTCGATTGTAGGCAATAAGTCTGTTTAACCGAATACTTACCCGACATCTTCCTCAAGGTGCGGATGGACCAGCTTTTGTGTCGCGCCCGTCGCTGCGCCCTGGCTCGCTGTGTATAGCTCAATCGTATTCCAGATATCGTGGGGTAAGGTTGTGCTGCT
>JBBRHB010000468.1:0-4614 GCA_038223355.1 Chloroflexales bacterium | reverse complement strand
TTCGTGGACGGGAATATGATTGATCCCGATGTAGTCGAACACGCGCAGCGTGTTCTCAGTGCAAAGCTTGACCGGGCAGTTGCCAACGACGGTCGTGGCACCGATGAGTTCGAGGTCCGGCGAGAGCGCGGCGACCATGAGCGCAACCGCATCATCGGTCCCAGTGTCAACATCGAGAATAATTCGTCGGCCCATATGATCTTCCTTTCCATGGTGCAGCGTGCACTTACCCTTTCACACCCGAGAGGACAACCCCGCGAATGTAGTAGCGCTGCAGGGCGATGAACAGAATGAGCACGGGGATGGTTGCAATCGAGGATGCTGCAAAGATCTCACCCCACGCAGGGAGTTCCTGCGGGACCGTAAATGTCGCAACCGCGACCTGAATCAACTGCTTGGTCGGGTTCTGGATGACAATCAACGGCCAGAGGAAGGCATTCCAGGACCACAGAAAGCTCATCATTGCGAGCGTGACCAGGGCAGGACGGGCGCTCGGAATGGTGACATTCCAGAAGATCTGTAAGAGCGACGCACCATCAACCGTCGCCGCATCGTCCAGGTCATGCGGGATCTCAATGAACGACTGGCGCAGGAGAAAAATGCCGAAGGGACTCGCAATCCACGGAAGAAATACCGCAGCGTATGAATCTTGGATATTGAGTGATCGCACAACGACAAAGAGTGGGATCATGTTGACTTCGAAGGGGATCAAGGCCGTCAACATCACGAGGCCGAAAAGGAGGTCACGGCCACGAAAGCGCAGCCGGGCAAAGACAAACGCGGCCAGCGAGCAGATGATCAGGGTGGCGGCTACCTGGGCCGACGAGACGACCAGACTGTTGAGCAAGTTACGGCCGAAGTGCCACCTGACAAAAATGCTCTCATAGTTGGCTAGTGTAGGGCTCGGCGGGATGAAGGTTTTCCAGGTTAAAGGATAGGAATATCGGAAGAGGTCGCCGGTCGTCTTAAACGAGGAAAATAGCATCCAGAGAAACGGTGTCGCGAAGATCAGCGTGACGAAGGTCATGCCGAGCGCCTCGGCACTCTTGCTTATGACGCGACGGCCTACTGGTTGAGCATGCACAGTCGGGGCAGCGGGGAGCCGGTCCAGATGATCGAGCGAGGGTGCTGTGCGCATGATGAATCCTTGGCCTTAGTACTCGAATCGTGACCGGAGCAGGCGACTCTGCCCGACGGCAACAATCAGCAGGAGAGCCGTGAGGACGAGGGCGAGGGCTGACGCATAGCCCATATCCAGGAAGACAAACGCCGTTTCATAGATATAATAGACGGCCACGCGCGTGGCATCAAGCGGGCCACCTTTGGTCATAACATACACTGGTGTGAAAACCTGGAAGCTAAAAACCGTGGTCGTTACGACGGCGAATAAGATGGTCCGCATGAGTAGTGGCACCGTGATATAGCGAAACTGCTCCCAATGATTCGCGCCGTCGATCGCAGCGGCTTCGTAGAACGTCTCCGCAATACCCTGCAAGCCAGCCAGGAACAGAAGCATCGTGAAGCCAGCGTCCTGCCAGATACTCATGGCTATGATCGCTGGCAGCGCCTGCCCTGCACTGGTCAGGAAAGGCTGCTTGCCCAGATGAAATGCGATTAACAGCGTGTTGAAGAGGCCATGCTCCGGGTCGTACATCAGATTCCAGATCACAGCGATAATCGTGACCGAGGTCACGACCGGTGCAAAGATTGCGCTGCGGACGATGGTGGCGCGACGCGTGGTCCGTTGTACGAGTAAGGCCAGGGCCAGGGCCAGCGGCGTTTGGATCACGACCTTGGCGACCCCGAAGACGACGGTGTGGCCCAGCGATGATCGAAACCGCGCCTCTTTTATCAGCCGCCTATAATTGGCGAAGCCCGCAAAGGTTCGTGCATCCGGCTCTAGCAGGTTGTAGTGATAGAAACTGTTGCGCACGGCCGTGATCAGCGGCAGGTATTGGAACAGGAAGAGGCCGATGAAGGTCGGGGCCAGGAACAGGATGACCGTCGCGGTAAAGCGGGTGTGACGGTTCAGGCGCAGAGGAAGGCCCATATACCAACTCCGGAAATGGGCGCCAGGGAAATCATGTCGCCCCAGCGCCATACGGCAACGCAATCCGTGAGGATCCTTATGGATACTTTGCTAACTGGGCGTCGATGTCGTCGGCGGCCTGATGGAGCCGAGCCTCGACGGGTGCGCCAAGGGAAATATCCTTGATTGCCGGGTCAATGACTGCCTCATACTCCTGCCAGCCAGGCGTTGAGGGTCGCGGCACGCCGATCTTAACGAGCTCGTCGTAGAAGAGACTATACGGGAACTGATTATAGACCGGAATCGTCTTGAATAGCGAGAGCTGGGCCGGTAATGTCTGTGTACTATCCCAGAAGCGCTTCGAGTTCGTTGGACTGGTGAGGAAGATTTCAAAGGCCGCGGCTTCGGCCGGATACTTGGTCTTTGCGGAAACGCCATAGGTGACGCTCCCGGTCATCGTCAACTGCGTCTTGAAATAGGGCACCGGGGTGAAGCTGTAGTGGAAATCGCCCTTTGGAAAGGTGGCTTTAACATTGCCCATGAGGTAGTCGGTCTCAAGACTTGTCGCCGCCTTCTTATCCAAGAACGCATTGGGAATACCGACTTTGGGTGTAACATTCCACTTCATGGTCAGGTCCTGGAACCATTGCATGGCCTGGATCGCCTCCGGCGAGTCGATATAGCCTTTAACCGTCTTGCCGTCCGGGCTGAGTGCGGCATAGGTCTTGTAGAGCGAGGAATCCGGGGCTGCCTTGGGATCCCCAGCCGAGCGGGGGAAGATTCCTTCACGGTAATAAAAGCCCGCACCACCTGCGCCGAACTGTGAAGGTGCGAGACCATAGACCGACGGGCTACCTCCGCCACCGGGATCCTGTTGTAGCTTCTTCCATGCATCCAAGGCATCCTGCCATTTCCAACCGTTGCTCAGATCCGTAGGCGGATTAATACCTGCGGCCTTGGTCATGTCGCTATTATAGGCCAACGCAACCGCCGACTGCTGCTCGGGCAGCGCGTAGATGTGACCCATGAAGGATTGCTCGGCGAGCGTTGCAGGCACATAATCGTCTTTGAAGGCCTGAGTCATATACTGATCGACGGGGAGCAGAATCTTGTGATAGGCGTACGACTTGGTGAAAGGACCATCGTAGAAGATAAGGTCGGGCGGGTCGCCCGCAGCAACGGAGGCCTGGATCTTCTGAAAAAGGTCACCGAAGGGCACAGGCTCATCTTGGAAGGTGATATTAGGATGAGCCGTCGTGAACTCGTTCATCCAGTTTTTGAAAAGTGTTTCTTGTGCTGGTCCCTGGGTAAAGCGCAGGATCCGCAACTTGATGGGGTCTGTGGATAAAAGGGGACCTGCATAACCATCCGCAGGACTTGGCACGGTTGCACCACTACCAGTGCCGGCTGTCGCACCGGTACTTGCGCTACCTGCAGGGGCCGTGGCAGCCGTGCTGCCGGCTGGGGTTCCCGCCGGTGCACTGGACGACGGCGCAGCCGGTGCTCCGCATCCGGCCAGCAGACCGATGGTTACTAGCAAGGACATGACTTGGGAGACGCGTCTGGCGAACATTCAACCCTCCTAAAGACATAACACGGCTGAATTGGCTGACGATAGCGATAAGCTGCGTGTACCTGAATGTCGCGCCTCCTACAACACGACCTCGTCACCGATATTCTGAAAGTCAGTGATCACTTATGACAGTAACAGATGCTCGACCCGTAGCGGACGGTGCATAGGATTTGCCGATGGAGGCAACCAGGCGCTGAAGCAGTACGCGAGTGACCTTGCAACAACGGCAGAACTTGTATGATGTCTTATGACTCTGCACTATAGTCCTGTACTCCCGCGATGTCAAGACCTCAATTTGAATGCCGCAGAAAACCTGAATCACTCGAACCTATCGGGTTACCGCGTCGTCCAGGAATTCTCAACCTGGTATGACGTCCGACCACTGGCCGATTTGCTTGGTCTATAGGGCGCTCGACAGGCTGGTGCACACTCGACTACAAAAGAGTGCTGCGAAGTTGGGCAAGTCGTGCCTGAGCCTCAGCCCGGGTGAAGTGGAGGGCAGACAGCGCACCGAATTCCTCAACAATGAATGACGCCGAGACCGTTCCATAGAGCGCGGCTTGGAGCGGATCGCCGGTCTCGACGAGCCCAACGAGAAAGCCACCGCAATAGGCATCGCCGGCACCCGTCGTATCTCTGGCACTCGTGGGATAGATTGGCACCGGCCACCTGCGCTTGTCGGCAGCCCGATACACTTCGGAGCCATGTTCGCCGCGCTTAACAGCGACGATCGGCGCACCCATAGAAGCAAGGTATTCGGCACCATCTCGCAATGACACAGCGCCGAAGTAGCCGGCGATTTCGGCCTCGCTGAGCAGGACGGCATCCGCCAGCTCAACTGCAGGGTACTCGCCGCGGCGCTGGGCCGTCGGCCACCATGGGAGGTCGACAGTAAGACTATCAACACGGCCATACAAAGCTCGGAGCCACTCGCTTTGCCGAGCGATCAGCATGGGCGCCAGATGAACTCCTACGGCTGTGGCATAGGACTCTGGGACTTCAGCCGCTGAAG
>JBBRHB010000467.1:0-4618 GCA_038223355.1 Chloroflexales bacterium | reverse complement strand
GATCGGGCTTGGCGTGGATGCATATTGGCCTACAATTGGTCTTAAAAGACTTCGATAGCACAGTCCGGCGCATTTGGCGTCGGTAATATACTGCCTGCTGTTGTTCTGACGACTCAGGCTTGACACGGGCCATAACCTCCGCTATACTCGCGAAAACGATTACGTAAACGTTTATTCCAAAACGTGTTGCATCAGAACTCGCGTCCGCTTTGAGCGGGATGGGCCTCCACGCAATGGGGACGATTAAGCAAGTAGCTGCCAGGGCCGGGGTATCGATTGCGACAGTATCGCACGTGATCAACGAAACGCGGTATGTAAGCGACGATGCTCGCCAGCGTGTGCAGCAGGCAATTCAGGAGCTTGACTACGAGGTTGATCAAGTTGCTCGGAGTTTGCGCACCGGTCGCAGTAATACGATCGCTCTGATTGTGCCTGATCTGCGTAACCCATTTTTTCCCGAACTCGCGCATGCCCTCCAAAAGAGAGCGGAAGAGTTAGGCTTCGATGTCGCCATCTATAACGTGGATGTCCCCGGTGGTACCGCGGAGGCCCGTGCAGCGCATTATTTGAAAGAATTGCGGCGCACGCGGGTTGATGGCATTATTCTGGTGGAGACAATAGGGTTACGACTTAGCGATCATCTTGCACGTCTGCCCTTTCCGGTTGTTTTTATAACCGGTGAAGAGCCGGCAAGCAGCGATCAAGTCTCGGTCAATGACGAGGCTGCCGCCTTTGACGCGACCATGTATCTTGTGGGTAAGGGCCATACACGGATCGGGCATATAGCGGGGCCGCTCGATCAAATTTCGGCCACTCGGCGTTGTGCGGGATATCTACGTGCCCTGCAGCAGGCCGGCATCCCTGCCCAAGCCAACTATATTAGCCAAGGTACCTTCCTACGAGAGGGCGGCACGACAGCGATGCAACAGCTCCTTAACCTCCCGGAGCGACCGTTAGCTATCCTTGCTGCGAATGATTTGACAGCAGTTGGCGCGCTTGATGTTGTGCTCGATGCCGGTCTCCGCGTACCGGAGGATATCGCCATTATGGGCTTCGATGATATTGCCCTTGCAGCCGAGGTACGCCCAGGCTTGACGACGGTCTACATGGGCCAACAAGAGAGCGGTCGTGAAGCCGCCAGCCTATTAATCCGGCGTATTACGCAGCAAGCGCCGCAGGAGCCCGTGCATATCGTGGTGCCCCATCGTCTCGTCCAACGCGCCTCGGCCTGAACAACAGAGCACCCAGGCCGCCTAAGCGCGGTCATGATTGAAAGGATCAACGATGATTAAGTATTCGCTGCCGCATCCCGCGTCGCCGCAACCCGTAGCTGCCCATGAGGTGCTGCTCGTTGGCAATGGCGACCTCCGTCTATCGGCCAATCAGGTCTGCTGGCCAGCGCAGGCCGACATGGAAGCCCGCGTCACCGCTGCCTTTTCCGCTGAAGGCGTGCACGTCCGGCGCGCCCATGGCTATGACCCCACACTCGGCCACGGCTTTATCTGGAACCAACGTATGGGTATGGATATCTTCCAGACTATTCATCCCGACGCACCACTGATTGTCGCCGAAGCCGTCTGGCAGTATAGCTATCATCTGCTCGCCGGCCTGCGTGACCATCGTGGACCGATTTTAACCGTAGCCAACTGGGCGGGCCAATGGCCCGGCTTAGTTGGTCTGCTCAACCTCAACGGCAGTCTGACCAAAATGGGCGTGACCTACAGTACGATCTGGAGCGAGGACTTTACCGATGACTTCTTCCGGCAGGGTATTCGCCAATGGTTGCAGGAAGGACGCATTACGCACGATACCTCACATGTACGACCGCTCGATCTGGCTGCCCTGCCCGAGGCTGAAGTGCAATTAGGCCGTGCACTTGCTACGCAACTTCGCCAGGAGAAAGCTATCATCGGCATCTTCGATGAAGGTTGTATGGGCATGTACAACGCGATCATCGACGACGAGTTGCTCAACGCCACCGGCATCTACAAGGAGCGTCTCAGCCAGTCGGGACTCGTCGCGGCCATGCAGCAGGTCTCGGACAGCGAAGCGCAGCAGGTCCGTCACTGGCTGGACGAGCGCGGTGTCACCTTTGTGACGGGTCCCAATCCGGAGACGGACCTGACGGACGCCCAGATCCTGGAGCAGTGCAAAATGTATATTGCTGCCGTGCGCATCGGGGACACGTTCCACTGTGATGCCATCGGCATCCAGTATCAGCAAGGTCTGAAGGATATGGTGCCCGCCTCGGATCTCGTTGAAGGGCTGTTAAACAACGTCGAGCGACCGCCGGTCTATCACGCCGAAAGCCACGCGGAACTGTACCCCGGACGCCCACTGCCCGACTTCAACGAAGTAGACGAATGCGCCGCCCTTGATGCGGTTGTGACCAACCGCGTCTGGACCGCTATGCAGCTGGACCCGGCGACGACGCTGCATGATATTCGCTGGGGTGAACACTACACCGGCGATGGCGTAGACGACTTTGTCTGGGTCTTCGAGATCTCGGGCGCGGCGCCCGCCTCGCATTTTATCGATGGCTATGCCGGTGCCCGCAGCGAGCGCCAACCGCCCATGTACTTCCGCTTAGGCGGCGGCACCCTCAAGGGCATTAGCAAGCCGGGCGAGATTGTGTGGAGCCGTGTTTACGTGCAAGGCGGCGCGCTGCATGCCGATCTTGGGCGCGCCAGCGTCGTACAACTACCCGTGGCGGAGACCGAGCGGCGCTGGCAGGCGACCACGCCGCAGTGGCCGATCATGCACGCGGTCCTGCATGGCGTGACGCGTGATCAAATGATGGCGCAGCATAAAGCCAACCACCTCAACGTCGCCTATGCAGACTCTGCCGCCAACGCGGATCAGGCCCTGGCCGCCAAGGCCGCGATGCTGGCCGAGCTGGGACTGCAGGTCCATCTGTGCGGCGTGGGTGCTACAACGTAGGTGGCGGTAACTGTTATACAACGGAGTGGCATGATCGGAGCAGCCGGTTGTGTGAATGACAGGAGGATACCTTGCCAGCATTCAATGGCCTTGGCATGAGCCTCGGCAATCTTTCACGGCTTTCATCGGCTAAAACACGCTCGATCAGCCCCGAGAACTTCACCGGCGAAAAAGGCAAAGGTGGCATGGCGACCGATGGCACCGGTGCGGTATCCGCCCGCGACTTGGGGCAGGGCTGGAAGCTTTCTCCTTCCATCATCATCCCCCCCGGGGAGTGCCGGGAACTGGCCGACATTGCGGGGCCAGGCGCGCTGCAACAGATTTGGATGACGCCCACCGGCAACCTGCGCTATAGTATTTTGCGTTTCTATTGGGATAACGCGGAGCACCCCTCCGTTGAATGCCCGGTCGGCGACTTTTTTGCCTCGGGGTGGGGCCGCTATGCGCAGATTAGCTCGCTGGCGGTGTGCGTCAATCCCGGCGCGCGTCCCGGTAGTGGCCTGAATTGCTATTGGGAAATGCCCTTCCGCAAACACTGTCGTATCACGCTCACCAACATCGCCGACGAGCCAATGACGGTGTATTACCAAATTAACTATACGTTGACCGATGTGCCCGAGGATACGGCGTATTTTCATGCGCAGTTCCGACGCACCAACCCACTGCCATACAAGGGGGTTTATACTATCCTCGACGGCGTCAGCGGCCAGGGTCAGTATGTGGGCACCTATATGGCCTGGGGCGTCAACAACACCGGCTGGTGGGGCGAGGGCGAGATCAAGTTCTTCCTGGATGGTGACGGGGAATTTCCAACGATCTGTGGCACCGGCACCGAGGACTATTTCTGTGGTGCGTACAACTTCGACGTAGGGGAGACTGCTGGCGGCTATCGTGAGTTCACCACCCCCTACTCGGGCTTAGCACAGGTGATTCGTCCGGATGGAACCTATGCCTCGCAAACCCGCTTCGGGCTGTATCGCTGGCACATTATGGATCCCATTCGCTTCGAGCAGGATCTGCGGGTGACCATCCAGGCGCTGGGCTGGCGCAGCGGGCACCGCTACCTGCCACTCCAGGATGACATCGCGTCGGTGGCCTTCTGGTATCAGACCTTGCCGGCGGCCCCCTTCCCGGCACTGCCTGATCGCGACTACCTCGAGGTGCTATAGGGCTACGTCAATCTGCAATACCAGTACAGTGCGGTCTCTTTATTTCGCGATTCATGGCTTCAAGGAGGCAGACCCATGGCAAAATCAGGACGGCAACCTTCGCGGCGGGATTTTCTCAGACTAACGGGTTTCACCAGTATGGCGGCGCTACTGGCCGCATGTGGCGCGGCACCTGCTACTTCATCATCTGGTGCAGCGAGTACGGCTGCCGCTATCGGGGGACCACCTCCGGGTGATACGACCGCAACGCTTACCATCTTCGACTTCGGCGGCGATGCCGAGAAGAGAATCTATGGCGAGGCTGAGGCACGCTTCAAAAAGCGCTATCCTAACGTGACCCTCGCCGATAATTTCACACCGGTAGATACCTGGTCCGGCTATGCCGACAAGATCACAACGCAGATCGCCGGTGGCCAAGTGCCAGACATCATTAATGTAGCGATCGAAGGAACGCGCCTGCTTGTCAAGCGCGGTCTGCTAGCCCCCATCGATGACCTTGTGGCACAGGA
>JBBRHB010000466.1:0-4621 GCA_038223355.1 Chloroflexales bacterium | reverse complement strand
GAGCATATTGGGCCTTTGCATCGAACAAAAAGCGCTCTAGCATTTGGGCTGCAGTCACGATGCTGCCATCCGCAGTTTGTACAAGAGGCGCTTCGTCGTCCAAATATTCGATGACACGCTGGTCGAGATTGAGAGCCGTCGATTCCTGGTCGTAGTACGCGAGGCGCACGGTTTCGCCGACAATCACTTCGCCCGCATCCGGCGTCAGCCTGCCCGCCAGCATGTTCAACAAGGTCGTCTTGCCACTAGCGTTGGGGCCAACGATCCCTAGGCGCTCACCACGCTCAAATGTGAAGGTCAAGTCATCAAACAGTGTTCGACCGCCGAAGCTTTGAGCAACATGCTTAAGCTCAATGACGCGCTTGCCCAAACGCTGCGCGCTAGCTACAGTAATACTCAGTGCGGCCGCAGTCTTCGCGACCGGCTCGTTGCGCATGGTCTCGAAGCGCTGAATACGCGCCTTTTGTTTGGTGCTGCGCGCCTGCGCTCCCTGGAGCATCCAAGCAAGCTCTTTGCGGAGGATCGAACTCCGGCGCTGGTCGACTGTGGCCTCGGCTTCTACACGCTCGGCGCGCCGCCGCACGTACTCGGAATAGCCACCCTGGGAGTCCCAGAGCTTGCCAGCTTCCAGGGCCAGGATACGTTTGACCACGCGATCCAAGAAATAGCGATCATGCGTGACCAGCAGCAGCGCAGCAGGGGTACGGGTTAGCTCGGTTTCAAGCCAAGCGACGGTATCAGCATCAAGATGATTCGTCGGCTCGTCGAG
Source organism: Chloroflexales bacterium (assembly GCA_038223355.1). Taxonomy (GTDB): domain Bacteria; phylum Chloroflexota; class Chloroflexia; order Chloroflexales; family Kallotenuaceae; genus JACDGP01. The sequence continues at coordinate 3,852 of JBBRHB010000466.1, read as the reverse complement.
AATGAGCAGGTCGGCCGGATCGATCAATGCAGCCGCCAGTGCGACGCGGCGACGTTGACCGCCGGAAAGATTGCGGAGCAGCGCGTCGGTATCAACGATGCCTAGCTGCGACAGAATGGTTTTGGCGTGGCGCTCGATCTCCCAAGCACCGCTTAACTCCATTCGTTCGCCGAGGTCACCAAGCCGGAGCAAAGCTACCTGATCGGCGGGATGTTGCTGGACGGCAAGCACGGTAGCCTCGTAGTTGCGCACCAATTGCATGCGCTCGCCTTCACCCGCAAAAAGATGCTCAAGCACCGTCTTATCGCCGTCCATCTGCGGATTTTGGCCGAGATAGGCGACGCGCACGGTCGAATTAATTGAGACGCGCCCAGCATCCGGCGTTTCCGCACCCGCTATGATCCGCAAAAGAGTCGACTTGCCACTGCCGTTAACGCCAATAACGCCGATACGTTCGCCGCGCTCCATCCCAAACGAGAGATCCGTGAACAACGCGCGATCATCAAATTGTTTGCTTACTGACTCTACAGATAATAGATGCATGAGCGCTGTAAGTGCCGACTACTGAGCGATATTAGGAGAAAGCTTGCCTGCTACGCCGGAGTCTCGTAGTTCATCAACGCCGCTCGTCTTGAGCCAGCCGCGACGTTGCGTGCTGATCGTGTTGATCATCTGGGCGTCATGTTGCTCTAGCCGCATTGCGAGGTCGCGCAGGGTCATCTCGCCCTTGCCGCGCACCGTGACCCTGTTTTCCCAGTGCTCGGCAGAGACAGTACGAAGCACATCAAGGGATGCACGGCGGACATCGAAGAACGAGCTTAAGTCGTCGTTAAAGACACGGTCCAGGAGCAAACCGGTGGGCTCGGGCTCGACCAGATCAGGTTTTTCTCCCGCTTGCACCTGTTTGAAGGCTTGGAGGTAGACCTTTTCACGCTCAACGGCAAGTGCGAGAAGCTCGGCGATCGACACGTCTGTGGAGGTACCACGGTAGATTTGGTCAGGCGACAGCCCCGCGATCCGCAGTCGAATACCGTTACAGGTGCCTTCAAGATGGGCTAAGGCGATAAGCTCGGCCGGAATCGTATCATTGCCGCCCTGGTCTGTTGGGGGTGAGAAGATGGTCATCGGCGTGTATCCCTATCATGATCTGATCGTCAACTGCTCATTTTACTCGGCATGTTGTATTCCGGCAATGGCGATCTGCTGTTGCACCCCCTCCCAGTCGGCCAACGTATTGATGTTGGCAAAGGCCATCCCATCGGGATCAAAACGCCGCACTTGGTCCTCTGTCACAGCCTGCACATGCACCTGGTCATAGACGCGCCGGATTTTGAGGTTACCTTCCTGAAGCAGGGCGGACATCACAGGAAGGCAGGTCTGCCCATAGATTGAACAGAGCGTCTCCCAACCGCCGCTCTTGGTGTCGCCCGTTGTCCGGGGAGCCAGGATGTCGTAGGTACGAGGTTGACTTACCATCCACTGCAGTAACGCTACATTGAGCATCGGCATGTCGGCAGCCACAACTAGGGCAGCCGTATGCTGCGCAGTCATCAGACCAGTCGCAATGCCGCCCAGGGAGCCACCGAAGGGAAAGGCATCAGGAACGGTGCGCGCTGTAATGCTGGTCCACTCCGCCGCGTCGTTCAGTACCACAATGACCTCGTCGCACAGCGTATTGAGTACGGCGACCGTATGCTCGAGCAAGGTCGGACCGCCTTCCCCCCACAAGCGTAAGCGGCGCTTATCCTGCCCAAGTCGCAGGCTTTTGCCCCCTGCTAGCACGACGCCCGAGATCGGTTCGCTCATCAGCTTTCTCCGTATATTTGCAGCCCAACTCGTGTGTATGTCATAATTGGAAGATGACCTCCTTTCAGGAGACGTTGAAGCACTGGATCAAACGTGACTGGAGCATATTAATATTCTTCGGCCTCATGGCGCTTGCCGCGATGTATCCGGTAGCTCTGCACCTCCGCTCGCAGGTTATCGGATGGAAAGGAGATAATGTTGCCTATGTTTATATGACCGGCTGGGTCGGAGAGTCTTTGCTGATTAAGCAGTCACCCTTTTTCGATCCTCGCCTCAACTATCCAGCTGGACTGCCATTGCCTTCGAATGACGCACCATTCCTGTCCATGCTCGCCGTTGCACCTGCAACCGTGGCCGGAGGAGCAGCTTTCGGCTATAACCTTGTTATGCTGTTCAGCAGCCTGTTTTCCGGCTATTTTGTCTATCTCTGGGTGGTGCAGCTGACCCATAGCAGGATTGGTGGGATTGTTGGAGGAAGTGCTTTTCTCCTTATGCCTTACCGAATCACACACGGTTATGGGCATCTCAATCTCATATCCACACAGGCCCTGCCTTTATTTTTTTTATGCCTCGATACCCTCCTGCAGCAACCTACACCTTCCTTGCGAAAACTCACACTCTTGGCTGCGGCGACAGCATTTGTCGGTCTATCATCACAATATTATCTCATTATATGTCTCATTACCGGCGGTCTGTATATGGTTGTAACACTCGTTCTGAAATCGCCCCTTCGAGCTGCAGCAAGGAGTAGCTGGAACTATTTTGTTGCTATGGTCGTGGGCGCAGCAGTTGGCTCGTTACCTTACCTAACACTGCTCAGTTCAGGTATCTTCAAGCCGTACAACATCGCAGATACGCGGATATGGTCGGCGGCATTATTGGATTTCGTTGTTCCATCACGGCTCCATCCTTTATGGGGAGCCTTCTCAGAACAGCACTATGTACGTCCCACATGGATTGAGAATACACTCTATCTTGGCGTTGTAAGTTCAATCCTCGCCATCCTTGGGCTGAAAGGCATGTATCGAACAGACAAGCAACGCTTCTGGACGTGGTTGATCGTTATGTTCGTCGCGTTTGTTTTTGCCCTCGGAACTGATCTCCACATCACCAATAACCCACTCCAAGCAACGAAGCCGATTTGGTTGCCAGCATACTATCTTGGACAGCTTCCGATTGTGAACCTTATGCGCTCGTGGGCGAGATTCAGTATTATCGTGATGCTCTTGGTAAGCGGTCTTACTGGAGTTGGCACATCGCTTCTGATTCAGCACTGGCCTCACCGTCGCTGGCAGATCGGAACTGCGTGCTTAGCATTACTGATACTCGATCTCGCTCCTGGCCGTCTTCAGAGTTCAACACTGCTACCAAGTAGCATGGATCATTGGCTGGCGGAACAACCAGGCGATTTTTCAGTTGCCTTTTTGCCGGCCGGCAGCGAAAACTTCGAGCATATGTTTGGCTCACTCTTTCATGCCAAGCACTTACCGGCATATCTTCATGGAGAGCACCAGCCCCGCGCATTTACAGCTTTCGCACAACGAGCAGCAAACTTCCCTGCTGCTCAATCGATTCAACAACTCCGTGAAATGCACCTGCGGTACCTAATCATTGATCGTACATTCTATGATGGACGAACGCATCCGAGTTGGCAGTCGGTAGAACAAGCGATGACCACAAGTCCATATCTTCGCAGTATCACCGATATTGACCGATATCGGGTAGTGGCGTTAAAGTAGGGGCTCAATCTACAACCACGCTCTATGTGTGAGCCTTTATGTACTACCGTCCGACCAAGATTTCATCCCGTGCGCGTTTGAAAGCGATCCTGCACCAGCGCTGCCCACGTTGCTGCCAAGGTGGGGTATTTAGTGGCGTCGTTGCCATGCGAGAAGTATGCATGGTTTGCGACTTTCACTTTGGGCGCGAGGAGGGTTATTTTGTTGGTGCGATGTATGCCAGCTATTTTCTGGCTCTAGGGGTGTTGGGAGTGATTTTGGGCATTCTATGGCTGTTGTTGCGGCTAGTGTGGCCAATGCGCTGGAT
>JBBRHB010000465.1:0-4624 GCA_038223355.1 Chloroflexales bacterium | reverse complement strand
CCCAGCGCGTCGGATACTCGCCGAGGTGCTCCTGCACCATCCGCACCGCGCGCTCGCGCACCTCGGGCGAAAACTTGTTCGTTGTTGCTTTCGTCGTCATGGCTCCACCTTCTCAAGAGTTGGAGCCTCCGGCAAACCCGGCGCGGTTCAGTAGTTTTCAAGGCGTGAGACTCTATAAAGGTGGAATAATTTCGTTAATCTAAACACTCAACGTCAACATAGGAGGGCGACATGTAAGTTTTGTTTGGCCCTGACATATCTGCCTTGCAAGAGATGTCTTTAAGACCGTAAGCCGCATTACGCGATTAGTCACGGAGCCTCCGGAGGCACTTTGAGGTCACTACTGTCATCCCAAGCCGTCCGATTGATTGGAAGAATGACCATCCGTGCGGCCGTTCCTGGGCTGGTGCGCGATCAGCGCGGTGGTGTTCTCGTGGTGATGGCAGTGCTCATTCCTGTACTGCTGATGTGTGTTGGCCTGGGTATCGATATTAGCCGCTGGAGTGTGGTGAAGCAGGAACTGCAGCGCACCGTGGACCTTGCCGCCTATGCTGGGGCAGCAGACTTCGCAGGGTCCAACGACGCACAGGGTGCGGCGAACACGGCCGCCAATCTTGCAGAAATGAACGGTGCGACAGGTAGCACGAGCCGCTCATGGAACTTGAGCACGAAAACTCTGAGCGATAGCCAAGTGACCATCCAGGCATTGAAGGGGATACGCGACAGCCAAAGCACCGCTTTTCAGGTGATAGTCACTCAGCCGGAAACGATCAGTTTCGCCAGGCTCATGGGCTTATCGCCAGCCATCAACATAGCCGCGACTGGATGGGCAGAGACCAAAACGAACATGCAGCCCTGTCTTCTCGCCTTGAATAGTGTCGGATTGGGAATATCCGCCATCGGCAATGCGTCGGCCACCTTATCAGGCTGCACCGTACGCTCAAATGCCTCAATTGCAACGGTTGGGAACGCGAACGCCTCGGCATCAGCTTTCTACGCCAATGGCCTGATCACGGGATCGGAAACTGGCGGCCCGCTGCATCCAAACGATGGTGTCATCGCAGACCCTTACGCAAGCTATGCTCCTGTGCAAACGGCTTTGCAGAGGCTTTTGCCAGGCTATGGCCCGTCATTCAGTGACAAACCACAGGGGGCTACATCTCTTTCTTCCGGGGAGTGGTCCTCCTGGGACATCAAAGGTCAAGTCAGCCTGGCGCCTGGCATATACTATGTGAACGGCCCCGTATCTGTAGGCGCACAAGGCTCGTTGTCGGGCACGGGAGTGACCATCGCGACCTCAGGCTCGCTCACACTGACAGGAAGGGCCAGTCTCACGCTCTCAGCCGCAACGACAGCAGGCGCGGCAAACGGCGCGATCCCAGGCATCTTGTTTGCAGGGAATTCGGTGGCTGCCTCGTCGTTTAAAGGCAACACAAGTCCGTCCCTAACCGGAGTCATATATTATCCGAATGGTGCGCTGGACATCGGTGGAACGGCTCAGGGTGGGAGCTCTGGATGCCTCGAGGTCATTGCGTCAAGCATCGCCCTAAGCGGGACAAGCGGTATGGCGGCAAACTGCTCTGGCTACGGGGCGCTTGGCTTCAACAGCGATGCCACGGCGGCTGCGGCTCTCGTCCAATGAACAAATCCCTCGATAGACTTGTCCACGATGTCGGTGGAAATGTAGCTATTGAGTTCGCCCTTGGACTCTCGATACTCATGGTCATGCTAGCTGGCCTTGTAGACTACTCACTTGCGTTCTGGACAAAAGGCTTGCTCACGAATTCGGTCGCCCAAGGCATACAGTTTGCCCTTTTAAGTGGGCCACAGGTTTCCACGTCTTCAGTTCGGGAGATTATGAGTCAGAGACTGCATTTGTCAGCGTCCGACGTTGACGTGTCGCAGCCAAGCTGCAAGTGCGTCTCTGGCATGCCGGCAACAGCCGTGCCGCAGACTTGCGGCCTACCTTGTCTGAACGGCGCCCTCCCGGGCACTTACATCACGATCTCCGCACGGTACACCTATGCGCCGCTCTTGCCAGCCTACAGCCGACTCTCAAACCCTGTTATCACGGAAGCTGCAACAGCCAAGCTGAAATGAGCATCATGCGCCGCAGGTCCTTACTCTCCGAACGCCATGGCACTGTCGCTGTTGAGTTCGCACTCATCGGCAGCGTATTCCTGCTGGTTATTTTCGGGATCGTCCAAGGCGGCCTGCTGCTATGGGCCAAGGCTGCGATTGAAGAGTCTGCATCGCGAGCCGCACGATGCACTGCGATCGCCTCGTCCAACTGCACCAATCCTGCGGCATACGTGAACACCCTTCTGAACGGATGGGGAGTTTCTGGCATAGTTCCATCCGTGAGCGTTTCTGTTACGTCGGGCACGACCTGCAATAATGCAGCGGGCCACTTCAGCTCAGTCACCGTCAAGAGCACAGGGCCGGTACTCTCAAACATCCTGCCGGCCTTTTCCAATATCGTATTATCAAGTAGCGCGTGCTATCCTTCAGGCACATGAAAGTTCACGCTACAAGTCGGATACCAGCTTCATGGCAAGCAAAAATGGGTTCGGGATCAATGGTTATGTTGGATTGGCATAGTCAAGAGCCCCTGCCGTGGCTTTCTTTTGCGCGGAGTTCCACGTTTATAGGCGCGGTCGGCCGCCGCTGGCTGGTAGAGCGCACCAACGCCACATTACTTGAAAACAAGCGCCCGGCTTTGTGGTCGAGAGCTTGCTCCAGACCCCAAGCGTAGTTCTGGTTGCACCAGGCCCGCCCAGAACGTCTGAAATCCACCTTTGACAGGAACTCGGATCATGCCTCCATTGGACAATCCATCGCCTGCCGCGCCTGAGGTCAGTTCCGTACGCCACAACCGTGCGGCCTTACTCGCGTTCACGAGCGACGCCCAGACCGAGCATGCGCTTCAGGAGGGACTGTCGGACGTCCTGTCCGGAAAGATCGAGTTCCGCCACGCCAGCATCCGTGGCGCGATCGCGGCCCTGGCCGGGATGGCAACACCACTTACCTTGATTGTGGATCTGAGCGGGGAGGAGAACCCGCTCGTCGCGCTGAGTGATCTGCGGCAGGTCGTAGAGCCAAACGTGCGCATCTTAGTTGTCGGCGACCAGGAGGGCGTCAACTTCTATCGGCAGGTGACCGGTAACCTCGGTGCGTCGGAGTATCTGCACAAGCCACTGACCCGCGACATCGTCGCGCGATATTTTGGTCCGCTGCTGAACGCGAAGGTTTCGGTGCAGGGCTTGGTGCAAGGTGGCCGTCTCGTGACAGTAACGGGCGTGCGCGGCGGAGTGGGCGCAAGCACCGTCGCGGCAAACCTGGGTTGGTATCTAGGGGTGGAGGCAAAGCGGCATACTGTGCTGCTCGATACCGACCTCCATCGCGGCGTATGTGCCATGCTGCTAGGTGCCAGGCCTAGCTCTGCCCTGCGGACAGCGCTGGAGTCGCCGGAGCGGATTGATGAGCTGTTCGTGGAGCGCACTGCACAGCAAGTTGCTGAGCGGCTGCATGTCCTTGCCGGACGGGAAGACCTGCACGATCAGCTCGATTTGCCGCTGGGCGGCGCGGCTCGGCTTTCAGAGGAACTTTGCCGCCGCTACAACTTCGTCGTGACCGACCTGCCGTTCACCGGTCAACCGTTACACCGCGACTTGATGCATCTGGCACATCAGCGAGTGCTCGTCATGACCCCCACCTTGGCCTGTATTCGCGACACGCTGCGCCTCCTCGCGATACCGAATGGCCCAGCACAGCCTCGGCGGGCCGTCGTAATCCTCAACCGGGCTGGAATGGCCGGGGGTTTGGAGAAGCGGCGGATATTGGAGGGGCTGCAAATGACGCCAGACATTGTGATTCCTGACATCCAACGCGTGGCCGAGCGCGCTGCTAACCTAGGTAAGCCAGTCGCGCAGGAACATGGAGTTTTCCGCTGCGCCATGGAGGGCCTTGCCCAAGAGGTTGGTTTCAATAGCCACAAGGTTGAGGAAAGGCCTGCCAACCGGATGTGGTTCCGGAGACGAAAGTGAAAGCCCATTTTGAAAGGATTGTGGGAGAAGGCGTAGCAGCCTGACCAGGGGGTAGGTCAGGGATACGCGCTTATGCTGAGCTCGAAATAAGCACGCATTCTTGCCGTGGTCCTACGGTCTGGACAAGTCCATTCCGTACCCCTTTTTACAGGACGGGATCAAAAGATAAGCATCACTGAAAGCTCGTGAGCGTGCGGTTTTGAGCAACCGTGAGGCGACTTCTTCTAGCCAGCAAGCCACGTTGCCGCGCGGAGTATGCCAAACCAAAACGTAGCGCTGCAGGAGACGATCACAACCAATGCCAGGGCTGGATTCAGCCTCTCCGCTGTTTCGGAGTGGACTGCAAACTTGTCTGCATCGCGCAGCGAGGAAAGAAGCTGTGGGTTGATCTGGACCATGGCAAGGATCCGGGCTTATGCCGAGCTCGGCATAAGCTCGATTGGACTAAACGGATGGGTCTGACCGTCTGATTAGAGTGTCATAGGCGGATCGAGCGCGTTCGGTCTCGCTCGGGTTGGGTTCACGTCCCCATCTTCTGACGGCCTCGATTGCGGGACCATGGAGCGGCGCCTGTCGCG
>JBBRHB010000464.1:0-4625 GCA_038223355.1 Chloroflexales bacterium | reverse complement strand
CTTGCGAATGCTGCCAAGTTCTCGCCGGTCAACGGCACGGTGGAGGTCTCGGTCGTCTCCCGAGGCGCAACGGTGCGGGTCGCGGTGGTGGACCAGGGCACGGGGATCCCGGATGAGTTCCGTAGCCGCATCTTCCAGAAGTTCGCGCAAGCCGACTCGTCAGACACGCGGCAGAAGGGCGGTACCGGGCTGGGGCTGAGCATTTCGCGCGCGATTGTGGAAAAGCACGGCGGGCAGATCGACTTTATGAGCGACCCCGGCCGCGGCTCTACCTTCTACTTCGATCTCCCTTTACACCAGGGGGCTGGCCAGCCAGCCGCCATAGATGGGGTTGTGCCAGGGCGCGCCCACATCCTGCACATCGAGGACGATCCGGGCATCGTCGCACTGGTCGCGCGGGTCCTCGGCGATCTTGCCACCATGAGCTCCACGTCGGGGTTGGAGGAGGCGCGGCATAAACTTGAGCACGAGCCGGTCGACCTGGTGATCCTCGATCTGCGCCTCGCTGACGGCTCGGGTATGGAACTGCTGCCGCTGCTCAGTAGTCGGGGGCTGCCGGTGGTTACCTACTCGGCCTATGCTGTTCCTGTGGAAGCCGCAGCGCAGGTGGCCGCCGGACTCTCCAAGTCGAGTACCTCCAATCAGGTGCTGCTCGCAACGATCACAGCGCTGCTCAAGGGCACTGACGCGGCATATGAGCGCATCGGGCAGCCGACTGAGGCGGGGCAAATGGCGGCGTAGCTGATGCCATGAGGGGCGTTGGCGCTAGGTCGCTTTCACCGTGAGGTAGGGGGAACCGATTCAGGGGTGAACGCCAACTGGGGAGCGTCGGCGTCGTACGCTTGGGAGGTTTCGCACAACCTGGCGATCAACACATCGATCTGTGCTTCTTCTTCGGCCCTCATATGGTCGCCACGCTCAATGAGCGAATAGAGAAAATGTTCCAGGACGCGCGCCTCTGTGCTTATAGCAGTGAAGCCAAAGGTCGTGCCAGATCCTGCCAAGCCATGCACAGCCCGTTGTAAGTCGGAGAGCAACACAGTGGAGTTTATACTGGTGCGTATTGTTTGCCAGCTTGTGGCGATGTCGGCTAAGCGTGCGGGTAGCCGTTCCGCATATTGCTGCCGCAGGATGTTCAGTTGTTCTTGCAGGCTTGCTAATTGGGCGTCAGATGGCATTACGACCTCCCTAGGATTATTTCCACGTGGGGCTCAACGAGTGGAAGTTCGAAGAAGAAGCGAGTGCCACCCAGTACAGTGGTCGTGAAGCCGATCTGCCCCCCAACTGCTCCACAATCGCCTTTGAGATGCTTAGGCCCAGCCCGGCCCCGGCTTTCTGCCGGCCGTCCGACGAGTCTGCCTCCGCAAACTTTTGGAAAATCCGCTGCTCGAAGGCCGCCGGAATGCCGGGACCATGATCCTCGACCGTTACACACACCAGCATGCCGGCAATCGCGACGTAGGAGACGCCGATCAGAGTATCGGTGATGGCATAGAGCGAGACGAGCTCGGGCCGCCAGAGGAAGCAGTAACCGTGGGGCTGAAAGCCACTGACCGAAAACAGATTCCCGCTGATGCCCGGCCAGAGTAGCAGCAAGCCCATACTGAGGAGCAGGCCAAGAACGAAGCTAGGCTTGGATGGGTGGCGCAATGTTCGCAGCATGCGGCGTTCCCTTATTGTTCCGTTGACTCGTTGGTTCAACGGCTGACAACAGCATGATGCGATCTCGACCGGCCTGTTTCGCTTGATAAAGGGCCTGATCCGCCTGTTCGGTGATCTCCTGGAGCGTTTTCCCATTATCGGGGAAGACCGCAATCCCAATCGAACAGGTCACTGCCGGCAGCGACTGGCCGAGGTAGTCGATCTGCAGCATTTTCAGCTGCACGCGGATCACTTCAGCCCGTCGTTGAGCGGTCTCTGCCGAGGCACCGGGCAGCACCACAAGAAATTCCTCGCCGCCATAGCGACAGGCAATATCCTCGCCCCGGATGTTGGCCTGGAGGAGGTGGCCCGCGGCGCGCAACAGTTGATCGCCCGCCCCATGACCATACGTATCGTTGAAGTGCTTAAAGTGATCAAGATCGAGCATTAAGATGCTCAGTGGCTGCCCTAGACGTGTCACCCGCTGTACTCCACGCTCCAGTGACCGCTCGAGAGAGCGGCGATTGACGAGCCCCGTCAGCCCGTCGCGGAGCGATTGGTCGCGCAGCGATTCCTGGAGCCGGAAGTTGGCCAGCACCAGCGCCAGTTGGCTCGCGACCGTCTGTGCTAGCTGATGCTGGATCTCGCGCGAACTGGTTGTGGCAGAGCTGAGGTGGAAAACTCCCATCATTTCCCCGCGGGCCATCATTGGCACACAGACGTATCGCCGTAGCGGGCTGCGAGCGAGGTGCGCGCAGCGCAGGCGGCCGGGTGCATCATCGAGCGCGTAGGCGCGTCCACGGCGCAAGGCCCAGCAGGCCTCCGCCGGAAATGCGCGAGCACTCGTCACACCACCCCAGGAGGCAACGGTCTCAACGCGATCATGGGACGCGTTCAGCACGGCAACCATGCCCGCATCGTCGGGAAAGAGTGCGACGAGCGACGCTGCCATTACCTCGTAGGCTTCTTTGGTCGTCTGACAAACCTGCACCATATCACTGAGCTCATTCAGCAGGTTCAATTCCTGCGTATGCGTCTGGAGTTCGGCTACTCGGCTCTGAAGTTGCGCATTCATCTCCTGAACCCGGGCCTCGGCCTGCTTGCTTTCTGTAACATCCTGTGTGATGACGCTGTAACCGCTAACGGTCCCGTCAGGCCCGCGCATGGGTGACAACGTCAGACTCACGGGAAAGCGGCTGCCATCCTGCTTCATGCGGTGCGTCTCAATGTTTGCGAAGATCTCGCCGCGCTTGAGCCGTTCCATTTGGTGCCTGTCATTGGTCCGTTTTTCAGGGGGCACGATGAGATCGATCATCTGACCTTCAGCTTCGCTGAGGCTGTAACCGTAGAGGCGCTGCGCACCCCGGTTCCATGTCCGAATGATCCCATCCAGACTGCAACTTATGATAGCGTCTGCCGACGATTCAACGATGGTCGCCACGCGGTGGAGTTCGGTCTCGACACGCTCCCGCTCGTGGAACTCGCGCTGCAACGCGGCATTGGCGGTCGACAGCTCGCTCGTCTGCGACGTAACCAGCGCCTCCCGCTCCTGCTGCAGCTCTCGCAGAGCCACTTCAGCTTGCTTCTGTGCGTTGATGTCCGTGTAGGTGCCAAACCACTTGATAATATGGCCATCGGCATGCCGCAGCGGGAGCGCACGACCCAGATGCCAGCAGTACGTGCCGTCGGCCGAACGCTTTATACGGAATTCGCCTTCATAGGGCTCGCCAGTCATACAAGCGTGCGTCCAACTCTCGACACAGCGCTGGAGATCGTCGGGATGGACTACAAGTTGCCAGCCCGTCCCGCGCGTTTCATCCAGGGTCATGCCGGTGTAGTCGAACCAATGCTGGTTGGAGTAGTCCAGCGCACCATCGGGCGTAGCGGTCCAGACAATTTGGGGAATGGCGTCGACCAGCGTCTGATAGCGCTGTTCTCGTGCCATGAAGGCTTCGCGCTTGTGCGGCGCGGTCTCCGGTGCCGGCGTGACGTCCTGCTCGGCGGTGCTCCGCACCGCAGCTGGGCTGCCAGCCACCTCTGGCAGGAGGCCGCTGGTGGTGAGCCGCCCATCTGCTGGAGGTTTGGGCATACCGGCTGGAGCCTCTGAGGTTCGAGCCATCATATGTCTTCCCTTTTTGTCGTTATCAGGAGCACGGAGGCATCCTCCTGTTGGAAAGCAAGCGGCCTGAACTGCCGGCGCATAACTTATAAGTATGTAGGACTAAGCGGCTATTTGTCCATAGTGAATAGGTCCTATCGGCAGCGGGAAGATGGTCTTTTGACGTTAAGTTATCATTCACGGTAGATCCCCTTTATGAAGCGGAATGCTACCACTGCGGTTGTTGAGGAACGTGCATGGCCGATTTGTTTTGGAAAGTGCAAGCCGCAAACCGTGAGCAGCGTTGGTGGCGACCGGGCGCGAAGCTGGTGGTCGCGGTCTCGGGCGGCCCGGATTCGTTGTGTTTGTTGCATCTGTTGCACCGCTTTGAGCGTGATGGCCTGCAGTTGCATGTGGCCCATCTCAATCACGGGCTACGTCCGGAAGCAGCCGCGGATGCGGCCCTTGTCGCGGCGACCGCCGCAGAGTGGGATCTACCGGCAACAATTGGTGAGCGGGATGTGGCAGCGCTGGCACGGCAGGAGCACAGCGGCATCGAGGATGCGGCCCGCCAGGCGCGTTATGCCTTTCTGGGTGAGGTGGCGACGGCGGTGGGCACCGACGCTGTAGCCCTCGGCCATACGGCGGATGATCAGGCTGAAACCGTGCTGCTTCGCCTGTTGCGGGGTGCCGGCCCAACCGGCTTGGCAGCGATGCGCCCGCGTACGCAGCTACGGACCGGGCTGGTTCTGCTCCGCCCGCTCTTGGCCATCACTCGCCAGGAGATTGAAGCCTACTGTGCGGCCCACGGTTTGCAGCCGCTTTATGATGCGTCGAATACATCCCCTCTATTTGTGCGCAATCGTGTGCGGGCGACATTACTACC
>JBBRHB010000463.1:0-4629 GCA_038223355.1 Chloroflexales bacterium | reverse complement strand
GCCCCGCAACGACAACTGATCGCTCAGCAGCGGACGTAGACCCGCCAATGCCAGATTTAAGAGCGGATGGTGTAAACAGCAAGCCGGAATGTCGGCGATATCGCGCCCTCCGGGGACGAAGTAGCCGAGCGCAGGAGGATCGTCACGGCCACGCCCCGGAGCCCAGTGGAGCTCAGCAGTCGTGCGATAGCCCCACCCATCACCCGGATCGGCGGTCGCGCCCACCGTGATCGCCCCGAGGTCAAGACCGCCCAGATGTGTGAGCTGATCATGCAGGATCGTCTGCTTCCAGCCTAGTTGCGCGTTGCGGTCAACCCAGCGCCAATCGCCTGCACCGCAAACACCTTCGAGCGGACAATATGAAGCGATACGTGCGGGGATCCCCCGCAACAGCTCGACCACGCGGCCCCGTGCAAAGGCCCGCTGCCGGTCGTAGAGTTGCACGCGCACTCGCTCTCCGGGCAGCCCACCCTCGGCAAACACGGTCCGTCCTTCGTAGTGACCCACGCCATCGCCGCCCTGCGCGATACCATCCAATTCAAGCTCAAGCTCATCCGGCCAGGGGCTATGACCCTGCTCTCTTATCTCCTCCATGCTTGCGCTATTATATCCTTGTCCCGTACATTCCGCGTCTTAGCATACCAACTGCATGTCGCCGGTAGTCAAGACGACCTGATTGCGGCCGCCTTCCTTCGCCGCATACAAGGCCATATCGGCTTGGCCCATCAGATCAGGCAGCGATATCAAAGGATGGTAACTAGCGACGCCGACACTCATAGTGATCGGTCCGGCCTTGGTTTTGATTGCCCCCACTGCCTTGCACCAACGCTCGCAGGCGGCGCTGGTATTATAGCCGTCGGTGTTAGGCAACAAGATCGCAACCTCCTCACCGCCGATCCGGCAGACGATGTCAATCGTTCGCGCTTCGCGCCGCAAAGTTTCCGCCCAGAGTTTCAGGACCTGATCACCGACCCCATGGCCATACCGGTCGTTGACTTGCTTGAAATGATCGAGATCGCAGAGCGCGATACTGAAGGGTTGCCCAAAACGTTTCGTCCGTTCCCACTCATGCGCCAGCGTCCGTTCCCAAAGCGTCCTGTTGCCCAGACCGGTAAGCTGATCTGTATGAGCGGCCACCAGATAGCGATTACGCTGGGCGACAAGCAGACCACAGATCAAACCGACACCCCAGAAAATAACGATTTCAAAAAAACCGCTCGTTAGCATCTTCTGCATCGTAATTGGAGCTTCGAGCAGTAGGTTGAGCATGGTTACGACGGCTGCAATTGCCACACCGCCCTGCCACTCAGCCGTAAAGGCGGCCAGCAGAATCGGGAACAGATATAACAACTCGGTCGAGGCTCGCTCACGAATAACCCAACTCGTGAGCGTAATCAACGCGATGCTAGCTGCGATGAGGGTCCAGCGCCCCCGCGCCGTCATATGAAATGCTACAGGGGCCGCGTTCTGGGAGGAAACTATCATTTACTCGCCTAGCTACCACGGTTGATCCCCTTTTATTATATACTATAGCAAAGCAGCCGGACGAGGCGTTCTGCCGCCAATTGCTGGCGATTTAATGCCCGTGTAAATCATAATCACTGCGTTTTACTCATCCCACCACACCCAGTTCCATGAGGCGATCGGGAAGGCCGGCGGTTGTGGAGCTGGGTCATTGCCCTGGGGTAGCTTATCGTCGACCGGGTTCACCCCGTTCGTGCCGATCGCGTAGATGTAGGCCGGCTTGCCCGCGTTCATATCGAACGCTGTCTGCACCCACGCTTCACGGATCGTGCGCTGCGCCCACGGAAACGGAATGCCAAAGAAGGTTGGCATACGCATATTATCGATCAATGGTCCACCGAAGGCGATGTCGCCCATAACGCTGTTGAACCCTAGTAGCATATGGACGCCTTGGAAGGCGTTGAACCAGTCACGGATCGGTGCCGCAGAGGCCGGACTCCATTGTGCACGTAGCGTCAGACAGGAAGAGAAGCCGACCCACCGCAAGCGCGAGTAGCGTGCCTGCGTTCCGGAGAACCAAGGCTGGTCGACGCTCGACGGCATATAGATGCCGCCGTTGTTGCCGTGGCCACTGTAGTACGCAAAGTCGACACGGTCGACGCCGTAGCTGCAGTCACCGCCGCCTAGTCCGCAATCGCGCCAATCCTTTTCCCACGCGCTTGCGTTGGCCCAGGCAAAGCTGGGACTCCAGCCCGCACCCGCCAGTTCGCTCCGGAAACCATTGATATCGGGAGGCACCCCACCAAGGTCTGGTCCACCCGGCCCATAAGGCGGATAGTCGGATGCTTGCTCGGTGCCAAAGCTATAGTTGGCTGATGCCGGAGCAACGTGCTGCGGCGTGACGGGTGCTAGTACCCCAGCTGTGGGCAGATTTGCTGTGGCCCTCAAGACCAGCGGCAGGTAGGCCGCTTGTCCGGACTGGAGGGAAACGAGTGCCTCACGGATCGCGCCGTTGGCGTCTACCACGTGCAAGTGCACGACCGTCGGCTCCGCGATCCCCGCGTGGTTAATGGCCGGTAGGGCGTTGGTCGTCAACGAGACGCTACCCGCAGTGTTGGCTGTACTGTCCTGCAGGACTGTGCCATCCTCGGTCGTCCATTGATAGCTGTAGGGTGCGGCTCCATCGCTGATCATGCCGGTGAGCGTGACATTGGCCCCCGGGGCAAAAGGGCTCCCGTTCGTCGGCGCGGTGATGACCACACTCGGTCCAAACCCACTAGGGCCAGGGACCGTCGCCGGTACAATAAAGGATTTGACCACGAGCGTGTTGCCGCTGTGATCGGTGACCTGTGCGCCCTCGAAGCTGAAATCCGGCTCCAATGCAGTTTGCGGAGTTGACGCATCATTAACATTGTAGACCAGTGCTGGAGTTGGCACTTGGATATTCTGCGCGTCCGGATAGGCCAACCTGAGTTGCTGTACCACCTGGTCATGCACTTGGGTCGGATCTTGGATCGGGACGTCCTTCAACTTGTTGAAGGTGCGACTATAGAAGGGCATGGCGACCGCACCGAGGCCGGGCACCGAGCTATCGAGCGAAAAGCCCGTATCCTGGCCGGTTGTGCGGAATAGTAGGGAAATATGACCGCCGGGACCGCTCAGTGGAATGGTGACGACATTCGTTAGTGCGCCGATATTGATTGCCATAGGCACTTGGACGATCGCAGAAATCACCTGGTCGGGTCCTTGTGTGCCACCTATACTCTGCCCGGTAGCATGCGCAAGGTTGACGGTGTAAAGTGGCGGTGTCTGCGGATTGCAGTTATTCGTAGCCGGTGTTATCACGTTGGTGGGCAGCAGCTGGCTTTGGAGCAAGAATTGGCAGGCGAGTAACTGTGCCTGTCCGGGGTCAAGCGGGCCGCGCGGCGTTTCACTGAATGCCTCATGAGCGTTATACGCATAGAAACCGCCCGTGGCTGTGTACTGCTCCAACAGGGAGTTGGTCTGCGTGTTAGCCATCGTGTACCGCAGATGACCGGCCAGCTTGTCTTGCGCCACGTTCTGGCGCTGGTAGATGCCAGAGAATTGTTGCGCCAGAGCGAAAGTGCTCTGCTCAACAACCTGTGGTGTGTCGAACAAAAACACCGGCAACGTGGTGCCTGCCTGCGGCAGCGGGGCCTCGAAAGGATGGTGGGGCGTGCTCCTTGGTGCGGGTATAGTGTGTGGAGCGCGGGAAGCTGCTGCCACACCACCTAAACCTACGACGACCGTGAGTATGAGGACGCCAAGACGAAGGATTGGCCAGCGCGAAAATGATCCTGACATGTAATTTCTCCATTGAATACATGATGATCAATGCTGAATCCCGGCAATTGTCACGAAAAAGAACAGTGGTCTGGCAGCATGATGCCCTGCCGACGCGCTTTTACCGAGGTAGAAGAGTAGAACGTACGCGTCCGCTTTGGGCAGGAAAGGCTATGAAGATACAACCGTTCATTGTCAGCGCCAGGACAGGTAGAACAGCGATTACTCCAAATATGTTTTGGCTATTCGTCATTGTATCAAGCCGTGCTGCCTTTTGTCTATCCCCCGAAAGTCCCAATTTGGCCAATTCGCGACTTTGCAACATCCGTGGCACGTACGATAGCTACCTATTCCCACTTGGCGTCCGCCTTCTAACTGCCGGTTCTTCCCCGGTTGCCTATGCCAATTGATACATCGCTACCTAGCGCACTTGCAGTTTCGCGATGCCCCTACCGATCACTCCGCCACTGGTCCCTACAATCGCCGCAATTGCCGGGCCGCGTTGCAATGAAGTGCTAGGCCCCCTGGACCCATTCGTTCGTGCTGCGGCCAATATCGAGGGTCTCACCTTTGAGTACGCGCGCAGCACCGGGCCAGCGGCCCGGACCGTCGAGCCGGTATTGCGCTGCTACCGGTGGTCCGGTGAGGATCGCGCGCCACAACTCAGGGTGGCGCCACAGGCGCGGCAGTGCATCGATTTCCGCCGCCAGCATATCTTGGTAGGCCTCGGCATTCAAACGCAAAGGATGACCACCGGTCTGGCTAAGCAGCGCCCTCCGGCTCATAATTGTGCGCCACATCGCTTTGGCGGAAGGCAAGTGCACCCTGCCCTTTACAATAGCTACAGCCCAGCGTGCCTGC